>JBKTKK010000105.1:0-7124 GCA_047242405.1 Lachnospiraceae bacterium
ATCATATATGCTTCCTATCTAGGAATTTCATTTATTGTTTCATTCATATGCGTTACTTTATAAGATAAGCGCATTAGACTCTCTGACAAATGGACATTTTCCACTACTACGTCTTTCGGTAAATTTAAATCGGTATGAGCAAAATTCCATATCGCTTTTACCCCATATTCAACTAGCTTGTTCGCCATCTCCTCCGCTTTTGTCTTCGGTATCGTTAACGCAGCAATTTGTACATTATTTTCTTTTATAAATGATTCTAGGTCTTCAATCGGATGAACTTCAATTCCTCTTACCGCCAATCCGACTAACCTTGGATTAATATCAAACATAGCCTTTATCATAAATCCACGCTTTTCAAAATTAGCATAATTAGCTATTGCCTGTCCTAAATTTCCTGCTCCAATGATAATAATATTATGCTGCTGATCAATTCCAAGAATTTTTGCAATTTCATTGTAAAGATAAACAACATTATATCCATACCCTTGTTGTCCAAATCCACCAAAATTATTTAAATCTTGTCTAATCTGAGAAGCCGTCACTTTCATACGTTCACTCAGTTCATTTGAAGAAATACGTTCGACACCTGCTTCCATTAATTCTCCCAGATATCTGTAATATCTTGGCAGGCGTTTAACGACTGCTCTGGATATTTCTTTTTGTTCCATTTAATTCCGCCTTTCTACCCATCTTTCGATGCAACCTATATCTATTATATATATTTGTCAAATAAGTGTCAATGTTTGTTTGAAAATTGTATGCTACATCTGGACAGAATCATGCTTTTTTAGTATAACTGATATTAGTATAATTATAATTAGCCGTATTATGCAATACAATCGATACACATTGGAGGAAATTATGATATTAGCATGTAATAATATAAAAAAAGCATTTATTGATAAAGTGGTAATCGAAAATGCCTCATTTCACATAGAAGAGAGAGAAAAAGCAGCCATTGTTGGGGTCAATGGAGCAGGTAAATCCACCCTCCTTAAAATAATTATGGGCTTACTTCCGCCCGATGAAGGCGAAGTTACCCTAGCAAAAGGAAGGACCATCGGGTACCTTGCACAGCATCAAGATTTGCAAAGCGGGCGTACGATATATGAAGAAATGCTGGAAGTAAAGAAAGATGTAATTCGTTTAGAAGAACAGATTCGTACCATTGAAAATGAAATGAAGCATAAATCCGGTGAAGCGTTGGAAGTTTTGTTGTCCAATTATTCCAAACTCAATCACCAGTTCGAACTACAAAATGGTTATGCCTATAACAGTGAAATTAACGGCGTTTTAAAAGGACTTGGATTTGAAGAAGACGAGTTTACTAAAATGGTAGATACCCTTTCTGGTGGTCAAAAAACACGTGTTTCCTTAGGTAAATTGCTATTGTCGCATCCAGATATTATTCTTTTGGATGAACCGACAAACCACCTTGATATGGAATCAATATCCTGGTTAGAAACCTTTTTACTTAATTATAATGGTAGCGTGATAATTGTGGCCCATGATCGATATTTCCTTGATAAAGTCGTAACAAAGATTATCGAAATCGATAATTGTAAAGTACGCATGTTTACAGGTAACTATAGCGCTTATAGCGAAAAGAAACGTGCCATTATGGATGCCTTGATGAAGCAGTATCTCAACCAGCAAAGAGAAATCAAAAGGCAAGAAGAAGTTATTACAAAACTTAAATCGTTTAACCGTGAAAAATCCATTAAACGCGCGGAAAGCCGTGAAAAAATGCTGGATAAGATTGAAGTTTTGGATAAACCAATTACCGATGATTCTGTTATGAATATCCGTCTTGAACCAGGGGTGCAAAGTGGGAACGATGTATTAACAGTGACAGGCTTAAGTAAATCGTTTGGAACCAACAATCTTTTTTCAAATATTGATTTTGAAATGAAGAGAGGGGAACGGGTAGCCATAATCGGTAATAATGGTACCGGCAAAACAACTTTATTAAAAATAATAAATGGCTATCTACCAGCAGATAGTGGAAAAATTTCTCTCGGTTCAAAAGTCAATATAGGCTACTACGATCAGGAACACCATGTCCTTCATATGGAAAAAACATTATTTGAAGAAATATCAGATACTTATCCGAATATGACCAACACAGAAATACGTAATATTTTAGCTGCTTTCTTATTTACAGGAGATGACGTATTTAAACGAATTAGCGAATTATCCGGTGGAGAACGGGGACGTGTATCGTTAGCAAAGTTAATGCTATCCGATTCTAACTTTTTAATCTTGGACGAGCCGACAAACCACTTAGATATGATGTCAAAGGAAATTTTGGAACAGGCATTGAATAATTATACTGGTACCGTACTTTATGTTTCCCATGACCGCTATTTTATCAATAAAACAGCTACTCGCATCTTGGAATTAACGGGACAAACATTCATTAATTATATTGGAAATTATGATTATTATTTAGAAAAGAGGGACATCCTTACTTCTGCAGTACTTGGAAGTACGGATACGCAGACAACCCAAACACCGACGAATGCTTCCACAAGTTGACTGAAACAACAGAAAGAAGAACAAGCGCGTATTCGAAGGAAACAAAACGAACTTAAGAAACCGAAGATGCAATTACAAAATTAGAAAATCGCAATGGAAATTGATTCTTTACTTACCCAACCAGAAATTTATTCCGATGTACAAAAATTGGTTGAATTAAATAAGGAAAAAGAAAGCATTCAATTAAAATTAGAAGAATTATTTGAGCTTTGGGAGTCTTTAGCAGAATAAACAATAAGGCTGTTGTAAAATTTAAAATTTACAACAGCCTTATCATTTTTTCTTCGCCTAATATTACATTTCTCGCCATTCTAAATCACCATTATCTAAACCAAGAATCAATGATTCGGCTGTTGCAATATTGGAAGCAAGCGGAATGTTGTACAAGTCACAAATACGGGATATTTCTTCGAAATCGGATTCGCTCTCACCTTCCATTCCATTCGTGTTATGAAAGAAAATAACCATGTCCAAATCATTACGTTCAATTTCATTGGCAAATTGTTTGCTTCCACCCATTACTCCTGGCAGAAACTTTGATACAGAAAGTCCAGTTGCCGTTTCAATTCTTTTGCCCGTCATTCCAGTTGCAAATAGGCTGTGTTTCTTTAAAATACCTTTGTAAGCGATACAGAAATTTTCCAAAAGTACTTTCTTACTGTTATGTGCTACTAAACCAACATTCATTTAAAAAACCCCAATCTCTATTCAATTTACTGTAGTATTATAGCATAGAAAGATAAATTTTCAAATGTGTAATTTCATTATTTACGTACTTTTTATTATTTAGTCAAATATAAGTCTAAATCTCACGAAATTTACATAATATTGTAAGGCCTTTTTTTTAATGTCTATAAATATCCGATAACGGTACCTATTTCTATCTTTCTTAAATTATTATTTATTCACAAATAAAACTTTTCCCCAATCGATCATTTTTTTTCGTTAAAATTTCATTCAATCGAACTTGTGTTCTTGTTTGTGCTGTGATATAATAAAATGGTAGCAAATTCCTACTGGCAATCCTGTTACAGGGTGGTTGACCTTCATTCTACATAGAATGGAGGTGATGCTTATGAAGAATGGATTCGATTTCAAAGACTTAATGTCGTTCGGTATGTTCCTCTTAGCACTACTGACATTCATTTACTTGATTTGTCACTAAGGTAGTAAAAAACCTTCCCTGTACTTTGACCGAGTGAGGGAAGGTTTTTCTCTTAAATTTGGTCAACCACTCTGTGGCGATTGCCTTTTCTAATTCTATTATAGCAAAGATTATTTACTTTGCAAGATATTTTCATCTGCAATCTGAATTTATCCGTTTCTATATCTGATATAGCATTACATTTGACTCTATAAAAAGTGTCCGATATTCGTTTTAAACAAATATCGGACCCTCATTTTACAACGCAATCTGCAATTTTTACAACGGTACCAATACTAGCCTATTTCCTAATTCTCATTCATCCTAGCGAGTTTTGCCGTTTGGTCAGCCGCAATCAAACTATCGATTATTTCATAAATATCTCCATCCATGATCGCGTCAATTTTATATAAGGTTAATTTTATACGGTGATCCGTCACACGTCCTTGCGGGAAATTATAGGTACGTATTTTTTCGGAACGATCTCCCGTACCAATCTGGCTTCTTCTCTCTTCGGCCTCTGCACTTTGCTTTTTCTCACATTCTAATTCATACAACTTAGCACGAAGAACCTTTAAAGCCTTTTCCTTATTTTTTAGCTGACTTTTCTCATCCTGACAAGAGATAACAATACCCGTTGGAATATGAGTCAAACGAACTGCAGAGTCCGTTGTATTGACACATTGTCCACCATTTCCGGAAGCACGGAAAACATCAAACTTACAATCATTTAAATCTAACTGCACATCTACTTCTTCCGCTTCTGGCATAATTGCAACGGTACTTGTAGAAGTATGAATACGACCGCCACTTTCTGTTTCTGGCACACGTTGAACACGATGAACCCCGCTCTCATACTTTAACTTAGAGTATGCACCTTGACCGGTTATCATAAATACAACCTCTTTCATACCACCGATGCCACTTTCGTTAACGCTAATCATCTCCACTTTCCAACGATTTCTTTCTGCAAAACGTACGTACATACGATATAATTCAGCAGAGAACAGTGCTGCCTCATCACCACCCGCACCTGCTCGAATTTCAACAATAACGTTTTTATCATCATTAGGATCTTTTGGAAGCAAAAGGATTCGAAGTTTTTGTTCTAACTCTTCGATCTTTTTCTTAGCTTCTGATAACTCCTCTTTTAACATATCTCGCATTTCTTCATCGTTTTCTTCTTCTAACATTGCGAGACTATCTTCAACGGTTTGCTTTGCGTCCTTATATTCCTTATATGTTTCTACAAGTGGAGTTAGGTCTGCATGCTCCTTCATCAATTTACGGAAACGATTCTGATCTTCCGCAACGTAAGGGTTGTTTAACTCTTGCATCAACTCTTCATAATGAATCAGAATATCCTCTAACTTATCAAACATAAATTCCTCCTATTGCTTTCACAACTCTATCTAGGCCAGCAAGATCCTTCAAAACCGCAATCTTGACGTAACCATACTTACTTAATATATTACTGACGTCTTTCCCTTGATCATGACCAATTTCAAAATATAGTCTTCCCCCAGGAGCTAAATAATCCAAAGCCTCTCTAGCAATTTTCTCGTAAAAAAAGAGCCCATTTTCTGGTCCTTCTAATGCAAGACGAGGTTCACAATCCTTTACTTCTGGTTCAAGTGTTTCAATCACCTCTGCTTTAATATAAGGTGGATTCGATACAATAACGTCAAATTTTTCATTATCTATGTTACAAAATAAATCGCTCTGTGTCAAAATAATTTTTGCATCCAGTTTTTTTGCATTTTCGTTTGCCACAGCCAATGCATCCTTGGATATGTCAGCTAATACCGCCTTTGAAAAATCCCCCAACTTAAAAAGACTTATACCAATGCACCCAGAACCTGTACACATATCCAGAAGCGTTAAGTCTTTCCTATTTTGACAATCTTTCAATACTTCTTCTACCAATATTTCCGTATCTTGCCTTGGTATAAGAACGGATTCATTTACTTTAAACTCCATTCCCATAAACGCTTGTATTCCTGTCAAATATTGAATTGGAATTCTAGACGCTCTCTTTTTTATCAATGCAAAAAAATTGTTATACTGCTCCTCATTTACATCAGTAGAATTCATACGATCTAAGAAATAATTGACCCGAGAAACGTGGAATATATATTGAAATAAATACCAAGCATCCAACTCTGCTTCCAAAACCCCTGCTTCTTTTAATTGCATCTCTGCCTTAGTTAATATCTCTTGATAAGTAGTGCGCATTTTATGCCTCCAGCTTAACTTGCGAAGGCAACTCACAAGTCTTATCAAAGTTTTCTGCTAAATATCCACGCCAATCAAAAACTGCTTCTACTGCCTTTATTGCAACCTCTATCATATCACGGTCTGGTTCCTTCGTTGTTAATCCTTGTAACCACAACCCAGGCGCGCTTATAAAATTTATAATCTTATTATCACTTCGGCCTGCAAGTCTTAATACCTCATAAGATATCCCCGCAATAACCGGTATTAGAATAATTCGGGTAATTACTCTTAACCACAAAGTTTCGACATGGAGAAAAATAAAAAAAACAACACTAATTACCATAACGATTAGCATAAAGCTCGTTCCGCATCTCTTATGCTGCCTTGAACTTTTTTCCACATTATCTACTGTTAATTCAAGTCCATGCTCAATGCAATTAATACATTTATGTTCTGCACCGTGGTACATATATACTCTTTTTATATCTTTCATCAATGAAATAAGTGCTACATAAGCGATAAATAAACCAATACGAATAAGACCTTCAACTAAGGCAAGTACGGTGATAGAAGTGATTACAGGCTTTAACAGATTTGCAATAAAAACTGGCAAAACCATAAACAAGCCTACTGCTAGCATAATAGAAAATAGTATTGTAATAGTCATTATAATATTTTCAAGATTTCCCTTGAAAATTTTTTGTAGTAATTTTTCACTTTTAGAAGGTTTTTTTAGCTCTTCCTCGTCTTCAAAAAAGCTAGCGGAAAAGGACAAACTCGACATACCTAAAACAAGTGAATCTATGAAGCTAAAAACACCGCGGATAAAAGGAAGTTTAACAATGCGATTTTCTCCCATTATCCCTTTATATTTATCAATTTTCACTTCAATATCCCGATTAGGTTTTCTAACTGCCACAGCATAGTCATCGCCATTTTTCATCATAATTCCTTCGATTACAGCCTGTCCACCGATTACAGAGTATTTCATTTCTACCTCCTCGCGCTTTTGCACATGTAAAACCACTTTACCAATCTATTTTTTCATACCATCTTATAACTTCACTTACTCGGTATTTTTTTTATAATAGAGAATTTAAAAATAGGTTGAGATTTGACAACCTCAACCTTATCTTTATTCATTCGATTATTTGCCTTGATTAACACCGTATTTACGGTTGAACTTGTCGATACGTCCACGAGCTGCAGCAGCTTTCTGCTGACC
>JBKTKK010000106.1:0-7091 GCA_047242405.1 Lachnospiraceae bacterium
TGCGCGAATTTCTTTATAACTTGGTAATATTTTCTCTACTTCACTCCAAAATCTAGGTGAATGATTCATTTCTTTTAAATGGGCCAATTCATGCACAACAACATAATCTAAAATTTCGGTTGGCATTAGAATTAACTTCCAATTATAATTTATATTATGCAAAGAGCTGCAGCTTCCCCAGCGAGTTTTTTGATCTTTGATTACAATACGTTGGTATTTTAAATTCATAAGAGCTGCATAATGGGCAGTTCTCGTTTTTAGAACTTCTGCTGCTGCCTTATAATACCAGCACTTTAAAAGATATGACACGGTTTCCACCGAGGAATTAGGCGCACAAACGACAAATCCCTCTTCCCCAAGCCCCACTGTTCCACGTCGGTTCTCACAGTTCGTTATTACTTTCACTGGAAACCATTTGTCTTGAAAAGGAACGGCTTGTTCTGGTTTGTAGCAGATTTGATTCTTTTGTATTTGTTTTTGCCTATCGTACAATTTTTCAATTTCGTCTGCTTTCTCCATGAGCAATTCTTCGATTGCTTTTTTCGAAAATCCATTGGGCGCGCGAATGAGTAATTCCTCATCTGACATGAATTTTAAACGAATCGATGTTCGTTTTGAATACTCAATTTTATAATGGATCGTTGTTCGATCTGATATATGTAACTGTTCCATGTAAGCCCCTGACATCACTGTCCTAGTTCACTTTTTAATTGATCAATTTTATTATTAAGTTCATCGATACTTTGTTGTTTATTTGCGATTTCCGCTTCATTTGCCTGCTTGTCTTGTTGAAGTTGTTGTTTTTCCTCTAGCAGCGCAGTGAGGGATTCTTCCAAATGAGAGATTTCTTGCTTCTTACGAACCAATTCTTCTTCTCTCGATTCTTCCTCTTGTAATATTTGGCTCATTTCTGATTCCATCTTTGCAATTTGTGATGATTGGGCATGAACTTGTGAGATCTTCATTTTCAAGTCATCTTCCACCTTATTGTTTTGCGATATTTTTACTCCTAAAATTACTATTTGAATGACAATAACCATACATAGCAACGCAATGGCCACAGTTTTCCATCTGCTCGCCTTCATACACATTCCCACCTTTCCTTTATCTGTCAAGCAGATATTTCTCAATCTGCTACGTTACTTACTCCTAGCCCCTAAGGCTTTTTCCTACCCACTTATGCTTTCGACAATGAAGTAGGATCTTCCTAGATTTTGGGTCAAATGCCGACTTGTATTTCTCCCTCTGCCTCTTCCCGCATCGCTTCTACCTGTTCCGGATTTAAACTTGGAAGCTCGGAAAGAGAGGACACACCAAAACTTCTTAAAAACTGCTCGGTCGTGGCAAAAAGAATCGGTCTGCCAGGGGCATCGAGACGCCCTACTTCCTCAATCAACTCGTATTCTACTAATTTATTTACTGCATGATCCGTTTTCACCCCACGAATCCGTTCAATTTCCGCTTTTGTGACCGGTTGTTTATAGGCAACAATGGAGAGGGTTTCTAATAAAGTATCCGTTAGTACCTGCTTTTTGGGTTGTGTAGCAACTCGAATTAGGAATTCATAATATTCGGGCTTTGTACAAAGTTGATACTTTCCTTCCAGTTCAATGATTTTAATTCCCCGACCATTTTTCTTGTATTTATCCATTAAATTTTTTATTAATTTTTTTGTTGTAGCTTCATCGTGTCCAATGGCTGTTGCAATTTGGGATAAATCCACAGACTTTCCCATTGTAAACAGAATCGCCTCAATGGCAGCCTCCAATTGCTCAATTTTCATAACTGTTCTTCCTCTCTCGGTCAATCCGTTTTTAATCGTATTGTTCCATATCTTCTTTTGTAATAAGTGTTTTACAATCTGGGTTCCACTCTAGGAAGATATCGGAAAATGTTTTTTCTTGTTCTATTAACAGCGTCCCGATCTTTATTAATTCCAGGCAGGCAAGAAACGTAACGATAATATCAGCCTTACTCCCCTGGCTCTCTAACAAATTCATAAAGCGGAACTTTTTGTACTGTTGTGCATAATCAAAAACAAAAACCAACTTTTCAGAAAGTCGTACTTTTTCTTTTTCAATGTTACCAAATTTACTACGAATCGGATCAATTTTATCGATTTGGCGCTTCATTACCATATTGAAAATTTCTTGTAACTTTTTTAAGGTTACACCATCTAATAGCACATCTAAATCTACCGGCTCCTCATACTCGGCTACTTCGGGAGGAATGGTTGGACCCTTGAAAAAATTCATGTCTGCATCAAACTGCTTATCTTTTAGTTCCAAGGAAATGGTTTTATACATTTTATATTCTACAAGTCTTGCAACTAACTCATCCCTTGGATCCAATTCTTCTCCATTTTCATCTTGTTCCTTTGGTAATAACATTTTTGCTTTAATAGAGAGAAGCGTTGCCGCCATAACGAGGAAATCACTGACCAAATCCAAATCTTGCTTGTCCATTGCGCGCACATACTCCATATACTGGGAAGTAATATCTGCAATTGGGATGTCATATATATTCACCTTATTTTTATCGATTAAGTGAAGTAGTAAATCAAGTGGCCCTTCAAATATCTCTAATTTTACTGACAATTTCATAATTTTTCAACCCTATCTACACGCAAAAAGGATGTCCACATCCAGCGTACATCCTTAAGTGTATCATATGTCCTTTTATCTGTAAATTAATTCTTATGCGTCCCATTTCTTACTTTTCTATTTCAGGTTCCACGCACTTTAAACGAACAACGACCAGCTGTGGATAGTTATTTAATCTTATATTTATCGAGTGGGTACCAAGACCGCCACTCACAATCATACGCGTTCTATTAAAGCGAATTAACCCCCGGTCTCGCGCTGTAAAAAATTGACATTGGGGTGACATTACTCCACCCATAATCGGAAGCCGTATTGTTCCTCCGTGGAAATGACCAGACAAGACAAGATCCGCCCCCCATTGTTCGTATTCTTCTAAATACAATGGTGTGTGAGCAAGCAATACATGAAAAATGGATGGATCTGGCCTACCTAACTTTCTCGTAACTAACCCCGGCTCCATCTCTACTTTTTTTCCTTTTTCATAATATTTCCGATCAATATCTAAGCCCGATATTGTTAGCTTTGTACCACCTTTCTCAAGGGTAATCGTATCATCACTTAAATAATGAACGCGATTTTCTTTCAAAATCTGTTGGAACTCCTCATACCAGCCAGGGTATGCCTCTGAATTTTCCCGCATACGCTGTTCATGATTTCCATTTCCATAAAATACCGGGTACTGACTTGCTAATTGCTTTATTAATGTGCGTGTGACTTTTAGATTTTTCTTTTTCCACTCTTTCACAACCATCATATCACCAGCGATTAAAATGGCATCTGGGCAAGCCATTTTAATTTGCGCCATTAAATCTTTATTCTCTTGACCAAACTCATTATCATGTAAATCTGCCAAAACGGCAAATGTATATCCATTCCACTCTTTTCCAAGTTTGTCCGTTTCGATGCTATAATTTGCAACCGTTAAGTGGTGTCTTTCATACCAAGAACGAAGCAATATACCTAACACGAAAACGAAACTTAACAATGCAATTGTCGTAATCATTTTCATTCCTCATGTGTATTGTACTACCTTTTTAAAAATATAGTATAACAGTTTCCATTCCGTCTGTCTATCCTAGTTTTCATCAGGTAAAGGCAACATGTCCAGTTAGTGGCTTATAAAATAGGTTAAAAGATCGACTTTTAACCTATTTTACTATTTTACAGGAGCATTTGGTCTAATGCCTTTTTTAAATAATCAAAAAATCCAGCTTTTTCTACGTCCTCTGCTGCCAAAATATCTAAACTACCTATCATTTTTCCATTTAATTTATATTGTACCTCACCTATTTTATCACCCTTTACAATTGGAGCAATAATTTCAGGATTCCAAACAATTTCTTTTTCTATTGTGGAAAAATCCTCTCCTGTTGTACTTAAATAGGAAAATTCCTTTCCATATTCCGTTCGAACTTCATCGGCCACCCCATCTTTTACAACAGCGGGGTCAAGGTGCATCGGAGACTCATCTTTATATAATTTACAGTTCGCATACCCATAATTAAACATAGCTGCCGCTTCTGCAAATCGCACTTTATAATCTGGGGCAGCCATAACAACTGCAATTAACTCTACCCCATCTTTTAAGGCTGTTGCAGATACACAGTATTTTGCTTTACTCGTACTTCCTGTCTTTAATCCATTGGCCCATTGGTACTGCTTTAATAATTTATTTGTGTTTGCAAGACCAAACTCACTGGATCCTTTATCGGTAACATGGGTAATATTCTCCATCCAGATTGTAGAATAATTGTGCACTTGTGGATATTTTGTTACCAATTCTCTGGACATAATGGCAACATCCCGCGCGGAAGTATAGTGATTATCAGACTCTGTTAGCCCGCAGCAGTCTTCAAAATTCGTATTATTCATGCCAAGGTCTTTTGCTCTCAAATTCATTTGGTTCACAAACTCTGTTTCACTACCAGAAATATATTCTGCCATTGCTACAGAAGCGTCATTCCCAGAGGCAACGATAATACATTTTATCAAAGTTTCAACGGATTGTTTTTCCCCTTCTTCCAAGAACACTTGGGAACCGCCCATGGACTTTGCATAAGCACTTGTCGTTACTTCATCCGTTAATTGTATCTTACCAGCGTCTAGGGCATCAAAAATCAAAATTAATGTCATGATCTTTGTTATACTCGCTGGGCTTAACCTTGCATCCGGGTTGTCTGCATAAATGATCGTACCGGTACTTGCTTCCATTAATATTGTAGAAACTGCTGTAAGGCCTAAGTCTGGATAATTTACCACATCCTCAGGTACTTGATGTTCCGGCTCTGTATTATTTCCTTCTTGTGAAGTAGACTCCGGCGTCTGGGGAATCGTCGCTGATATTTCTTCAGCTTCCTGCGTTACTTCAGGATCAACGTCATACAAGCCCACCGGATTCTGTACCTGTTCCGGCAATATAAATGGATTCATTAGATATGTAGTTAGGCTTAAAACGCTTAAAATAGATATAAGTTTATGCATCTGTGCTCCCTGTACCTTTTTAATAATATTATAAGCACAAGCCTCTC
The DNA here is from genome assembly GCA_047242405.1 of Lachnospiraceae bacterium. Lineage (GTDB taxonomy): Bacteria > Bacillota > Clostridia > Lachnospirales > Lachnospiraceae > Fimimorpha. The sequence goes on from JBKTKK010000106.1 coordinate 5,132, forward strand.
TGTTTATGCTCAAATAAAGAAAAAAGCGAAAACTTATAAGTTCTCGCTTTTTTGATCATACTTATCATAGAACAAATCGTTTAATCGATCAGCCTCTGTAGCCGCATTCATTAACGAAAAACAAACAAGAAGTACGACAGCAGTAAATAAAACTGCACCCAAAATTATAAGTTCCATTCAAATTCCTCCAATCTGCATGTCGAAATAGAATAACGGTTTCTAATAATATTATACGATTCTTATGATAAGTCTATTCAATTTTAAAAAAAATTAACAATTTCTTTATTTTTAAACACTATAAGTCTAATTTTAAATCACCTTGCTTTATCCATCCTTTTTTACGCATAAATTCAGAAAACAAAAGGCATAAGACAGCAGGAAGGATAAATTGAATCAGAGCCATTTTAATAAGTACCATTGTTGGACTCTCAGTCGCAGTCATTGATGCATAAGTTGTAAACTGTCCAACAAGACCAGCTGATCCCATACCAGAACCTACGGCATCATTCGTCATTTTAAATCCCATTGTAGAAACTGGTCCTAATATGGCGCTCGTTAAAATAACCGGTAACCATATAATTGGTTTTTTCACAAGATTGGGTACTTGAAGCATACTCGTACCAAGCCCCTGTGCCAACAAGCCCCCAATTTTATTTTCTCGATAACTAATTACTGCAAATCCAACCATGTTAACACAACAACCTACGGTTGCCGCCCCTGCCTCTAAGCCAGATAAACCGAGAATAACACCTAGGGCTGCTGAACTTATTGGTAAGGTTAATATCATTCCCATTAAAACAGAAACGGCTATCCCCATTAAAAATGGCTGTAATTCCGTTGCTGCGTGAATGATACTTCCTAACCAAATCATAAATTCCGATACTGGTGGGCCCACGCACAAACCAACTGCTCCACCAACGGTTATCGAAACGAGCGGTGTTAATAAAATATCCACCTTCGTTTTTCCTGAAATGAGATGCCCAACCATGATTGCCACAAATGCGGCAATAAAAGCACCCAAAGGTTCCCCTGGACCTGAAAGGGTAATACCCCCATCTAGATACACAGCTCCAGCTAGAATTTTACTAGCAAATGCACCAATCATACCGGCAGATGCTGCTGAAAGAACTACTAAAGGACTTTCCTTAAATTTGTATGCAACACCACAGCCAATCCCTGCACCGGTTAGTGCAGAAGCTACCTTCCCAAAAATGAGCACATATTGACCCGCTCCCCCGGGTATAAAACCTGCGATTTGTACTAGAATTGTTCCTACAATTAATGTTGAGAATAATCCCAATGCCATACCACTTAATCCATCAATAAAAATCTTATTCCATATTCTTTCTATTACTTTCATATTCCCTCCCTAAGCCATTCTTTACAGCTGTCTTGTCAGTCAATGGTTAGGATACCATAGCCAGAGAGATTTGACAAGTTTATTTCCATTTACTTCCGTAAAAAGAAGAAAATTTCCACATTATTAATCATTAAACTTCGGTTACATGTAAACAAAGAGACAAGCCTGTATTTATCAGACTTGTCTCTTTGTTCGATTCGATCATATGAGTTCTTTATTGCTATTCTGGAAGTTTATATGTCATTACATAAGGTTCTGTCGTACTTAATTCTTTACTGTCTTCATCAATTTGGGCTACCCGAATATGATTTACCTCCGCTGGAGTAACATCTTGAGCTACGATTAAATTCTCGCTTATAAAGGTTGTATCGAGTATTTTATCATTATTGATAATCTTAGAAAAGGTAGTAAATCCATCCCCCATAATGTAAAAACAATTGTCTTTATATAAAACATCGCTCATTGTTATGTCCTCAACGCCCATCTTCATGTCAACCTCTTCATAGGGATTCGTTCCGCCAAAAACGTCTTGATCCCCATAAAGCGTATCATACTCAATGACTTTTAAATCATTTAAATACTTTTCTTCCGCAGACTCTT
>JBKTKK010000107.1:0-7078 GCA_047242405.1 Lachnospiraceae bacterium
CAGCATCTAACCCTTTTTTTGTGATTTCTACTTGCTTAAAACGGTTATCATCATCACAAGTACTTCGTTTAATATAGCCGCCTGCTTCTAATTTTTTGAGGGTGACTGCTACTGTAGCCGGTGTGATTTCCAATGCCTGTGCAATTTCGGTTTGTGAAGCAGCTGGATTTCTAGATAAATTCATTAACATATGATGTTGACTTCGATACACGCCTGTTTGCTGTATTTCGTGTTCTACTATTTTGCGATGTAATCGACTAATGCGTAAAATCTTAAACACAGTCTCCCGTTTCTCCTTCATAGTTCTCTCCTTTCTTATTTCGCTTTTGGGGTGGTACGGAAAAAAATAAATTCACTTTATGAAGTGACTACTTAGATAACTAATATTTAATTAATTAATAATTAGCTAGTTAATTATATGATTATTATAGGGGATACAAATGAAGATTGCAACCGAATTTCAATCATTTACCAATTCATTCACCAAATAAAGCATAATAACAGTTTGCCTACTGCCATTATGCTTTTCGTTTAAGACAAAATATCAATTAGTTCCTCGCGACTCAAGGATTGAAGGGCTGCACCAGTACCTTCTAATACTTGTTCTGCCAAATTTTTCTTTGATTCCTGTAGTTTCAGAATTTTCTCTTCAATGGTATCTTTTGCTATCATCCGATAAACCGATACCATTTTTTCTTGCCCAATACGGTGAGCACGGTCAGTTGCCTGATTCTGGGCGGCTATGTTCCACCAAGGATCAAAATGGATGACGATATCGGCAGCTGTTAAGTTTAAACCAGTACCACCAGCCTTTAGGGATATTAAGAATACGGGCACCAAATCTTTGTTAAAATCATTCACCAGCTCCATTCTCTTCTCTTTTCCCGTTGACCCAGTCAAAATGTGGTATGTGATACCATCTTTTTCTAACCTTTTACGGATGATTTCTAACATAGATGTAAACTGTGAGAACAATAAGACTTTATGCCCACTTTCAATGGCTCCTAAAAGCAATTCCATACATGTCTCTAATTTAGCAGCCTCGTCTTTATAGTCTTCAAAGCAAAGAGCGGGATCACAACATAGTTGTCTAAGTCGCGTCAACTGGGTGAGTACTTGCAACTTGCCTGCATTAAATTGTGATTCTGTTTGTTTTACGAGCGTTTCCTTTAACTGTAGGGCAGCTGCTTGGTATAATCTTTTTTGCAATCCTTCTAGCTTCGAATAAATAACCTGTTCTGTTTTTGCTGGTAAATCTTTTAATACATCCTGTTTTAACCTTCGCAAAATGAAAGGACGAATCAGCCGATGTAACCGCTTTAACACGACGGCATCTTGGTCTCTTACGATTGGAATTTCAAATTCTGATTTAAACTGCGGATACGTGTAAAGAAATCCTGGCATTAAAAAATCGAAAATGCTCCATAGCTCGCTAAGTCTATTTTCAATTGGCGTACCAGTTAAAGCAAAACGATAGGCCGATGAAATTTTTTTTACTGCTTTTGCACTAAGTGTTGTATAATTCTTAATATATTGCGCCTCATCGATTACTTCATAAAGAAATTGGCACGATTGATAAAGGGCAATGTCTCTTCTTAATAAATCATAGGATGTAATGAGTACATCATAGGATTTATAATCGGAAATCAAAGCTTTTCGCTCACTTGCCGAAGCAGCAATCGATACGACTGAAAGTTGCGGTGCAAACTTTTTTATTTCACTTTCCCAGTTATAAATAAGGGAAGCTGGACAGATGACAATGGATGGTTGTCTTTTCTCTACCGTTCCTAAAAATAAAGAAATGACTTGTAACGTTTTTCCAAGTCCCATATCATCTGCCAATATCCCTCCAAAGCCATAAGCTTGTAGCGTACGCATCCATCGATACCCATTTTTTTGATAACTCCGTAAGGTACCTTGTAGGGAGTCTGGAATAGAAAAATCGCTGTCTTCCACCGCCTTCATGTTGCGAATCATAGATTTGAAAGAACTACCACGATAAATAGAAAGTTGTTCGTTATCCTTTAATATTTGATCCACGTACAAAGCCCGGTACACGGGTACTTGTATTTTTTTCTCTTCTAAATCTTCTTCGCTAAGCCTTAATCCATCGGTTAACTCTCGAATCGTCGTAATGCCTCCACGGTCTAGCGTAATAAAGTCTCCATTTTTAAGCCGATGATATCGTTTTTTATTCCGAAAACTTTTTAATAGGCCACCTAGCTCTTCTCTCGTCAAGCCACCAGCATCGATTTCTAGTTCCATAATTTCACTTATAATGGAGACACCTACGGATATCTTCGGTGTTTCCCTTATTTGTAAAGTTCGAAAGGCATCGGTTAGAAACACCTCGCCAATAGCCTTTAGTTCCTTTAATCCATTCATTAGCAACTCATAAACTGCATTCTCATTGTCTTGAATAATTAACTCCCCATCTACTGTGCGCTCTGTAAAATATCGCGTTACTATGTTACTCACCCGCATTTCACCGATATGATCACGATAAATTTCTTTTGGAAAGTTTTTTATATTTAAAGGATTAAATTCATAAGAACCGTAGGATTGAACAAAATGGCAAGTAACCATATTGTCATCTGGACGATCAAGATAGAATTGTGTCTTTAACTCATCACTACGAAAAGCATCTAAATCTACATCAACGGTATTTACGGTAAGGTACTTTGCTAATAACGGGAGAACCTCCCTACAAAAAGCAGGCATATCCCTGTTATTTAAATCAAACTCTCCATAAGTTGGAAATGTCTGATTTAAAATATGATCAAGAAATAAACCTGCTGCATCGGAAAAATCTGCATCGCAGATAAATAATTCATCACCGATTCGCGCATAAACATGCTCCATCCCTCGAAATACAAAAATATTTTTCGGTACAGAGATGTTTACGCCATCTTTCCCTTTTTTCTGTAAAGTTAAGGTGATTTTCGGGTTTTCTTTCACAACGTTTACCATTTGTGTAATGCCATTGCCGTCTTCTATTTTTATTGCATAGTCTTCAATAAGAGCCATCCATTCATCGGCAATAAACTCACCTATGGTTATTTTTCTTTTTTTTGTTACTTTACGAAATCCACTACTTTCTTCATTAACAAATGCCTGATAGGACAATGCATTTTTTAAAACAAAAGCTACAAAAGGCTGTGATGACTCATCAAAGGCTTCTAATGTATGCACAAAAGAAAATCCTTTTCCATACTCAACGCGTTCCCCCTGTTTCATCGAATATGCAAAGGATAGGATGTCTTTTAGCACATAGCTTTTCTCCTTACCGATACGAAACTCTACTTCTACCTTTTTTCGACTTAGAAACATTTTTGGTTCTAATAAAACACCAGAAGCCCCCTGTAAAGAGAGGGCTCTCGTAAAACTACGGTCGGCATATTGGTTTAGCAGTAACTTACCAGGAGGAGAGGATCGTACGGTAGGCATAACACGTTCTTCATTTATTTTTCGATACTGTAGTGCTGTTGCAATACAGTGAGAACATAGCCCTCGTAAAGGTTTAAATTCCTTACAATCACAAGTGGCTCGTTTTATATCATATTGAGATAGATCAAGCGTAACATGGTAATCAAGAGACCCTTCTTTTACCGTCCCCTTAATTAATACTTCGCCTTTCCAAAAACTTTCTGAGATAGAAAGCGTAACATGTTGACTCTCAAATGCTTGCTTACCTCTTTGAAAATCTAAAAAAGTTGCGCTTGCTTTCTGTAACCCTTCTACCGATAGTACCATACAAACATCTTCCTTCTTTGTCTATCCTACATTCTATCTGGTGCCTCGAAACCAAGTAGATCAATACATACTTCTAATACACGTTTTGTTGTATCAATTAATGCAATATATCCCTTTTGTACCTCTTCATTTTCTTCAATTAAAATCTTTGTATCATGATAAAAACGGTTAAATGCATTTGATAAATCATAAATATAGGAACATATTTTATGAGGCGCTAATTCTTCATAACTTTGTAAAAGCATTTCCTGGAAACTTGTTAATTGTAACATAAGTGCTTTTTGACTGTCGCTTGTAGCTGGCAATACGTTAAAAGAGTCACTGCAGTTTTGTTTTGTTTCTTCATATTTCTTAAGAATGGACTTAATACGTACAATTGTATATAAGATGTATGGACCCGTATCCCCTTCAAAGGAAATAAAGCGATCCACATCAAATACGTAGTCTTTGGAAGCTTGGTTTGAGAGATCCCCATATTTTAAGGCAGCAATGCCAATAATACCGGAAGTATCCTTCGCCTCATCTTCACTTACGGTACGATTTTCCATAATCTTATTATATACTGCTTTTGAAATATCAGAAATTAAATTTTCCAAACGCATAACGCCGCCTTCGCGCGTCTTAAACGGCTTACCATCTTTTCCATTCATAGTACCAAATCCTAAGAATTTTAACTTTGCATCGGTAAGTTCAGCCTTCTTTGCACAGCGGAACACCTGTGTAAAGTGCATTTCCTGACGTTTATCTACTACATAAATGATTTGATCCGGCTGGAATAATTTTTCCCTTTCTACAATTGTTGCCAAATCTGTCGTAGAATATAAGGTTGCGCCATCTGATTTTAATAAAATACAAGGAGGGATTTCCTTTGTATCGGTCTCCTCTTTTACATCAATAACGAGCGCACCTTGACTTGTGTAAGCAAGTCCTTTTTCCTTCATATCTTCCACCATTGCTGGAATGTATGGTTGCGCGTCACTTTCCTTCTTCCATAAGTCAAATTCTACATTTAAGCTCTTATAGTTTTTCTTTAAATCTGCTACCGATACACGCATAATGTGATTCCAAAGTGCCGTATATCCAGCATCCCCATTCTGCAAACGGAATGTGGCATCGTGAGCTCTTTTCGCAAAAGCTTCATCAACCTTCGATTTCGCACTTGCCTTTGGATAAATTTCTTCTAATTCTGAAATGGTAAATGGTGCTTCACTTGGGTATTCTCCAGTAAAATTCTCATCAAAATAGCATAGTTCTGGATTGCGATCTTTTACCTCTTCAATAATTAATCCCATCTGTAAGCCCCAATCACCTAGATGAACATCACCAATTACTTTGTGCCCCATAAAGCGGCATATTCTTTTCAAACTCTCTCCTATAACAGCAGAACGAAGGTGTCCCACATGCAAAGGTTTTGCAACATTTGGTCCGCCGTAATCGATTACAATCGTTTCTGGCGCTTCTGGCCCTTTGTAACCTAACTTTTCCTCGTTTTTCATTTCATTTATATAATCTGCAACAAATTCATTATTTAATTTTATATTAATAAACCCTGGCATAACGGCAGTAATTTCAGAAAATGTTCTGCTGTCTTTTAATAATTCTACCACCTCATTTGCGATAGCAATCGGTGCTTTCTTATATTTCTTTGCGCCAGCCATAGCTCCATTGCATTGAAATTCACATAAATCTGGACGATTCGATACCGTAACGCGGCCATAAGCTGCGTCATAACCACACTGCACAAATGCAGCAGATGTTTCTTCCGTTATGATTTCAAGTAACTTCTTCATAGTTTCCTCCATTAAATTACAAATTTTTTTATTCCATTAATACTAGATGTGCAATTGCAATGTCATCGTCTTCTGAAAATCCGCCTTGGATTGTTAGAAGAATTAGGTTTATATAATCCAAATCCAAACCTAGGTTTTTTGCCATGTCAGCAGTACTCTCCTGCCTTATCATTGCAGCACGAACCGCCTTTACATCATTGACAGTTTTTTCTAGTCTACTTTGTGCTGTCAAATCCGGTTCTATTTGGTCTTCCAACGTATCTGTAAAACTCGCTTTCACAAAGTCCTCAAAAGAAGGAAGTTGTTTTTCCTTTTCCTTATCTACTTTGTAGAAATCTTCACTCATTTCCCAATCGATATCCGGCATCTTCTTCCACCTTTCCAAAAAGGGATTCGCCCAAATGAACGAATCCCCTATATAACTGTATGAATTTATTACAAAATTATTCTTGTACGTCCTTGATACTGAAGCTAATTCTACCCATCTTATCTTTTCCAAGACATACAACGGTTACGACATCACCAAGATTTAATACATCTTCTACTTTTGCAATTCTATCTTTCGATATTTTAGAAATGTGCACCATACCTTCTTTTCCAGGAGCAAACTCTATAAAGGCACCAAATTCTTTAATACTTATAACTTTACCTGTATAATTCTTACCTGTTTCAAACTCTGATGCAATTAACTGAATATAGTCAATGGCCTTCTGCATTTTTTCCGCATCGTTGCCACAGATGGATACAAATCCTTCATCATTAATATCTATTTTTACACCAGTTTCATCGATAATTTTGTTAATAACCTTTCCTTGCTTACCAACGACATCACCAATTTTATCTGGATCAATTTGAATTTGACGAATTTTTGGAGCGAACTGTCCAACTTCTGTACGTGGTTTATCAATTACTGGTCTCATAATATCATCTAAAATATAGAGACGTGCTTCTCGCGTACGTGCAATGGCTTCTTCAATAATCTGTCTTGTTAAACCGTGAATTTTAATATCCATCTGAATTGCAGTAATACCTTCGTGGGTACCTGCAACCTTAAAGTCCATGTCACCAAAGAAGTCTTCTAAACCTTGAATGTCGGTCAGTACGATATAATCATCATCGCTATCTCCAGTTACTAACCCACAAGAAATACCTGCTACCGCCTTTTTAATCGGTACACCAGCTGCCATTAGTGACATTGTTGATGCACAGATAGAAGCCTGGGATGTGGATCCGTTGGATTCAAATGTTTCCGATACGGTACGAATTGCGTATGGGAACTCTTCTTCAGAAGGAAGAACTGGCACTAATGCTCGTTCTGCAAGGGCTCCATGTCCGATTTCACGTCTACCAGGACCTCTAGAAGGTTTTGTTTCACCAACGGAATAGGATGGGAAGTTATAATGATGCATATAACGTTTCGATGTTTCGTTTTCATCTAAGCCATCAATTCTTTGTGCATCGGATAATGGTGCCAAAGTTGTAACCGTACAAATCTGTGTTTGACCACGGGTAAACATAGCAGAACCGTGTACTCT
>JBKTKK010000108.1:0-6983 GCA_047242405.1 Lachnospiraceae bacterium
GAATATGATACTGCATTAAAATGGTTCCGTAAAATTTATTCAGAGGGATTAGTAAATCCTGATTTTGCTTCTGTAGCAACAGCGGACTGGGATACAATACTTCGTGGTGGCCAGGCTGGAGCGAGTGCGGATGTATTAGACCGTTTCCGTAGAAATCAAAGCTATTTTGATAAGGAAGGTATTCCTGCAGAAACAATGTTAATTGGTGCAATGGATGCAGGGGAAGGAATTCGCTGTCTTCCTACATCTGGTTATGCACAATTACTTGCGATTTCTAAATCAAAAGTAAAAACAGAAGAGGAATTAAAGCATGTTCTTTCGTTCTTAAATGCACTTGGGGATGCTGAAATGTTGGATCTTTTTGAACTAGGATATGAAAATGTTACTTACAAGATGAGTGAAGAGGGCTATGCTGTAATATTAACAGAGGAAGAAAAAACTGCTTTAGGTGTACCTACCGCTGATTGGAGAAAAGGTTACAACCAGTTACTTCCCTATTGGACGACCGAAGAAGAGACTGCCAAGAGGCTGGAAAGAGAACCTGTAACAATGGAGGTGCAATTACTAGAACAGAAGCTGTATAAAGATAACGAACAGTATTGTATACCAAACTATGGAGCACCATATATTTCTCAAACATACGTAGATTCTGGAGCGGAGTTAGATAAAATTATTAGTGAAGCTAGATTAAACTATATTCAAGGTATTATTGATGATGTTGGTTTACAGGAAGCAAAAGAACAGTGGAAGAGAAGTGGTGGAGAACAAGTTATAAAAGAAGTTAATGAGCTATATGATGCGGATACGAATAAGTAAAGTTTGAAGAGAAAAACAGGCTTAGCCTGTTTTTTTCGTTTTAAACAATTAATGTCGGTGTCGGTGTTTTTCCGATTTTAATATATTGGAAAGATAAATGAATATAGTTTTTGTATTTTGAATATAAAGGAATATGAATTAAATCTTGTCTTTATAGTAAGGACAAATAGGGGCAGGGTGTGTTAAAATAGATTTTAATATTTGGAAGTTAGACGAAAATAAAAATGATTAAGGAGAATTTCAATGAGTGATTTAAGAGAAGTTAAGCCAGAAGCCTTGAGTCGTAACGTTTTTAATATGGTGGGCAAAGAATGGATGCTTGTTACAGCTGGAAATGAAGAAGCATTAAACACAATGACAGCCTCTTGGGGTGGTATGGGTGTTATGTGGGGGAAGAAAGTCGCATTTGTAGTAATTCGTCCTCAGCGTTATACGAAAAAGTTTGTTGATGCCTCTGATACGATGTCGTTGACGTTTTACAATGAAGAATATCGTAAAACTTTAAGCTATTTGGGTAGGGTGTCTGGAAAAGATGAAAATAAGGTAGAAAAGTCAGGTTTGACAGTAGCTTTTCACAACAACACCCCATACTTTAAGGAGGCAAATACTGCCTTAATTGTACGTAAGTTGTATAAGCAAGATTATGATCCGAGCTGTTTTATGGAAGAGTCTGTAAAAGAACAATGGTATCCACAACAGGATTATCATACGATGTATATTTGTGAAATTTTAGATGTTCTAGTCCAAGAATAAAAGGAAAAGGGTCGTTATACTGCCGCCAATTGCAAGGAAAACCATTGGCGGTGGTAATGGGAAATTAAAATATTTGGAAAAAACCTTGACTTTTCGATTTGCTAAGCGTATAATAGCACTTGTAGTTAAATATTAACGCGGGGTGGAGCAGTCTGGAAGCTCGTCGGGCTCATAACCCGAAGGTCGTAGGTTCAAATCCTGCCCCCGCAATTCTTATATGCCCGTGTTTGGTAGCGAAGATGCTATTTAACATGGGCTTTTTTCTATATAAAAAAGTTTACTTCAATAGATCATATTAGAAATGCAATGTACTTAAAAAAGATGATAGAAGAATACGGTCAACTTCTTAAAACTATAATATATTATAATATGGAAAGTTAAGCTTTACGAAACATTCCATTTAGTAATAACAAGATTATGTAAAGGCAGATGATGCGGATGTTACAAAAGATTGGTTTTTTTGGAAAAGGCGGAATTGGTAAATCTGTAGTGGTATCGCATATAAGCGTAGCACTATCCCGGATGGGCTATCATGTATTGCAGGTTGGAAACGATTTAAGCTTGAGTTCAACAGTTCTCCTTAGGAAAAATGAAAAAATCCTACCTGCTATGGAAGTGTATTGTAAAAAATATGAAATTTCATTGGAGGATTTAATTGTTAAGAGCGAAAGTGGCGTGTATTGTCTAGAACTCGGAAGTGTGACACCAGGGATGGGGTGTATAGCTAGAGGTGTCGAACTTATGACCGAAATGCTCTGTCTCCAAAATATTATAGAAAAATTAAGTTTGGACTATATACTTTATGATTTAACAATTGAAGCACCGTGTACGGGCCAGTTTCGGGCAATCCGGAATGGTATGTTTGATCGTAGCATTTTAATTACGGGAAATACATTTGCTTCGTTATGTACAGTAAATGCTATTTTACAGGCAATGGAGCAGGCGGTTAATCATATACCTTATTGTGTTCAGATCATCATGAATCAGGTGAATTGTGAATCGTTAAGAGAAGAAATAAATGCTTATGCGAGTAAAACGAATATTCCTGTTTTGTGTTGTATCTACAACTTAAGTGAGTTGGGGAATTGTTGCCAGTGTGTAAAAAACGTTTTTGAGTTATATCCGGAGTCCGAAGTAGCTAGCATGTTTATGCATCTCGCATATCGCTTAATACAAGAACAGGAAGCCGTTGTTACGCATTCCTTTGAACGAAATAATCTCATCGACTGGGACCGGATGTGGAAAAAGCTAGGGGAGTTTGATGTTTACAATTTCAATTAATACAGGCACTATTATCGATGTGAAAAATCGATGTAGTAAAATTGGAAGTATAGGAATTAAAGATGGTTTTATAGCAGAGATATCAAATAAACCATTGTTAGCAGACATTATGATAGATGCCACTGGACTTATTGTAGCTCCTGGTTTTATTGATCCCCACGCACATGTAGATGGGGATATTTATGCAGGGGAATTATCTGCTTGCCAAGGAATTACAACAACAGTTGGGGGGAATTGTGGCCTTAGCCCACTAAATATACAACAATTTTTTGAAGAACAGAAGAAAGGGTTCCCTATTAATCAAGCAGAATTAATTGGGCATACCTTTACCCTTCGAAAGGCGGTGGGGTTAAGTGATGTTCATGAACCAGCCGATAAATGGCAAATAGAAACGATGGTATCTATGGCAAATGAAGCACTTTTAAGTGGTGCGTGTGGTGTTTCCTTAGGTTTGGATTACGCACCGGGTTCTTCTTTAGAAGAAATTACAAGGATGGCAGAAGTCAGTGCGAAGTTTCATAAAGTCTGTCCAGTTCATTCCCGATTATTTACGCAAAATGATCTGCTGTCGCTATATGAACTATTTAGCGTTCAAAAAAAAACGGGAGTTCGAATGCTTCTTTCACATTTTGTGTACCAATATTGTGCTGGAGGGGTGGACTTCGCACTGAAAATTGTTGATGAGGCGATTAAAAAAGGATTAGACCTTCATATTGATAGCGGAATGTATACAAATTGGGCTACTTATATTGGAACAGCAACTTATGAAGAGGCGAATTTAAGGGACAATAATATGAAGTTTGCAGATATGATTGTAGCAACTGGAGTGCATTTTGGGCGTAGAATGGATGAAAAACTATATTCCTATATGCGGAAAAACTGTCCCCAGGATTCTGTGATTTATTGTGAGGGAAGGCAAGAGGATGTTTATAAATGCCTTCTAAAACCCTATGCATCTCCATCAACGGATATTGGTGCTTACGGTAAAGGGGAGGGGCATCCTCAGATCGCAGGATCATTTCCGAAATACATAAAAGAAATGGTTTGCGAGCATAAGTTACTTACAATAGAAGAGGCTGTGTATAAAGCAAGTTTACTCCCTGCGCAATTGTTTGGTTTTAAGAATAAAGGAGAAATTGGAAAAGGGATGGATGCAGACTTGGTAATTTTTGACTTAGATACAATAAGTGATAAAGCACAGTTTCCAGACTGCGGCCGTCCCGACGAAAAACCAGAAGGCATACCATATGTCATCGTTAATGGGGCCTTTGTAGTAAGGGACGGGGTATATACAGGCGCTAAGCCAGGAGGTATTATTCGGATATAAGTTTTCCGGCATAAGCTAGCGCGAGGATAGGAGGAAAAAGTGGAAGATATCATATTACAATTAAATAATATTAAAAAAAAATTTGGGGATACAGAGGTATTAAAGGATATTAATTTATTGGTAAAAAAGGGAGAATTTATAACTTTTTTAGGTTCATCCGGATGTGGTAAGACAACGACACTACGTATTATTGCAGGCTTAGAAAATCCGGATGGTGGGAAGGTATTACTTGAAGGGAAGGATGTTACCGGTGTAGAGCCCCACAAAAGAGATGTAAATACTGTTTTTCAAAATTATGCATTATTTCCGCATATGAATGTTGCTTCTAACATAGCATATGGCATGAAAATTCGTAAAGTGCCAAAGAAGGAAATAAAAAGGAACGTTAATAAAATTCTAGATCTTGTTCAATTAAATGGGTTTGAAGAGCGTATGCCTTCAGAATTGAGTGGAGGACAGAAACAGAGAGTGGCAATTGCAAGAGCGATTGTTAATAATACTAAAGTTTTATTACTAGATGAGCCGTTAGGTGCACTTGACTTGCAACTCCGCCGACAGATGCAGATTGAATTAAAAAAGTTGCAAAAAAAACTCGGAATTACTTTTATTTATATTACCCATGATCAGGAAGAAGCGATTAATATGTCCGATCGAATTGTAGTAATGCGGGAGGGTATTTTTGAGCAAATTGGAACGCCAGATGAAGTATATAATAAACCGAAAACTAGTTTTGTAGCAAAGTTTGTTGGTTCTGCTAATATTATTAAAGGGATTATTTCTAGCCAGGAACAGGAAATATTAAAAGTATCTGCAGCTGGTGGAGAAGTAGTGGTTTCCTGCGAAGAGAAAATGCGAGTAGGAGATGCGGTAACATTGGCGGTAAGAAGTGAGAACATAGAATTTGATTCAAATGGTGTTGGTTTAGAGGCTGTTATTTTGGAGAAGTCATTCCAAGCGGGGATGATGTATATGGTACTTCGCCTAAAAGATGGGACAGAAATTGTGGCAAGTCGTCACGGTATTAATGTAGATTATGAGGAAGGGCAAGCGGTATCTATTTACTGGGAAGCTGAGAATGCAGTCCTTGTAGATCGGGAGGGAATATATGCTTAAAAATAAACGAAGCCGGGAAAGAAAAAAAACTGGTAAAAATTGGTTTTTGATATTGCCCCTTTATCTATTCACAATTATTTTTGTAGCAGGTCCTCTCGTTTATATGTTCTTTTTAAGTTTTCAGACAAGGGCAGAAATCTGGGGAATAATTAATAAATTTACTCTAAAAAACTATAAAGATATATTTGAACCTGTTTATTTAAAAACCTTTGTTGAATCTCTTAAACTGGCCTTTATTAGCACCTCAATTATTATTTTAGTTGGGTATCCATTTGGTTATTTTATGGCAAAGTTATCGGAAAAATGGAAGAAAAATGTAATGATGCTTCTTATGGTACCTTTTTGGGTGAGTGCATTGATTCGAATGTATGGATGGATTATTATATTCGGAAGTAATGGGGTGTTAGATAAATTACTAATGGGGTTACATATTACAAATAAGCCACTTCGGTTGCTCTATACCTATCCGGCTGTTGTCGTAGGTATGGTTTATGCACTACTTCCCTTTATGATATTAGCTGTCTATTCTAGTGCAGAAAAGATGGATTGGACATTGGTAGAGGCAGCCAGAGACTTGGGAGCATCAAGGTTAAAAGCGTTCTTTACCGTAACTTTAAAGCTTACAATGCCTGGACTTCTATCGGGTGTAATCCTTACTTTTGTGCCTTCCATGGGGTTATTCTTTATAGCAGATATTTTAGGTGGGAATAAAATTGTATTGGTTGGTAACCTGATTCAGGAACAGTTGATGAAGGCAAGAAACTGGCCTTTTGCAGCGGCTTTATCGGTTGCTTTAATGTTAATAACTTCAGTTTTAATTTATTTGTATCGTAAAAATAACATACAAAAGATTTGGAGTGCTTATTTTGAAAAATAGAACGAAACTTCCAAATATTTATCTTGGTATTATATTAGTAATTATGTATTTGCCCATACTTCTGGTAATTGTATACTCTTTTAATGAATCTAAGATTTCATCGGTATGGGGAGGGCTTTCGCTTAAGTGGTATAAACAGCTCTTTCATGATAGAAATATGTTAGTTGCCTTGAAAAATAGTTTGATTTTAGGAGTGTTAAGTTGTTTATCAGCGGCGGTCATTGGTACACTAGGTGCCGTAGGAATGGCTCGCGTTAATTTAAAGTCGAAGGGGTTAATCGAGTATATATCGATGCTTCCGATCATGATTCCTGAAATCATTTTAGGTATGGTGTTTATGACATTTTTTGCTTTACTTGGATTAAAGTTTGGAATGTTAACTTTAATTATCGCCCATACAACCTTTTGTGTGCCTTATATTTTCATGATGGTAAAGGCGCGTCTTGTAGGGATTGATTCATCGTTAGCGGAGGCTGCAAAGGATTTAGGGGCCACAGAAATTCGTGTTTTCTTTGATATAACTTTGCCGCTTATTTTACCGGCTATTGTTTCAGGAATGGTATTGGCTTTTGCAATGTCTTTTGATGATGTAATTATTAGTATTTTTGTTACCGGCGCTACAACAAATACATTGCCAATTAAAATTTATACCCAGATGAAAACGGGGGTTACACCGGAAATTAATGCATTATGTACAATTATGCTTTGCATCACATTGCTTTTAGTTTTTCTTTCTGGAAGGATAGGGAAAAGGAATAAAGCAAATTGATATAGATTATACCGATAAGTATGAAAGAAGGAGGATTTATTATGAAA
>JBKTKK010000109.1:0-1758 GCA_047242405.1 Lachnospiraceae bacterium
ACCTATCCCATGTCCATTCCCTCCCCCAAAGAAGGTATAACCCGATAAGGATTCACCATCATGAATTTCTTCCAGACAGAAGAAAGCGCTTGGTAATAGTGCACCTTCACTAATGCTTCTCCCCTCATCGGAAAAATTGTTATACATCCGATCTGGTGAACCAAATAACTTTCGAATGCTAGTTGCATATCGAATCCGCAATGTTTGAGCGGTACCTCGTATTAAAACTTCCTGTACAATACCTCCAGCCCCCCGTTCTACCACTTCAATCGATTGCAATTCTCCAATCCAAGGTTCTTCCGCTATTCTTAAATTCCCAAGTTCATCTTCCGATAATACCGTATCATGGTTTTCTGTCATGATTTGCTCTAATCTTGTATGTATTACACTAGTCAATTCGGATAAACTTATTGAATAATTCCAACGGTACCAGGTATAAGGAATTTCATATCCCGGATAATCTGTTGTTTTTATAAACTGGCGAAATGTATCTTCATCCACTAAGTCCAAAATTTCTCCAGTTGTAGCTACCGGTTGAGACACAAGATAGGGCGAGTTATTCGGATTCGATCCCCAAGCACCATTATCAGCTGTATAACCGCAAGAAGTTGAAAAATAATAAGTAGATATTACCTGACCATCTAATGTCATTACCTGCCCATAGGTATCCTTAACCCCCTGTGTAGATGCTTCTTGTGGACCAATATTATTATATACTTGGTAATTTGTACTATCATCTACATGCGCCCCATACGCTTTGCAGGCATTTGCTTGTATTTGTCGATAGGCATAACTTCGCGCACATACTGCTTGGGTACGTGCCGCTTCTACACCATAACGTGCTGGCATTTCACTTGGTACAACTTTTATTAAATAGTCTTCAATGGGTAGCTCATTTACAATGATAATTCCACTTTCATCTAGGCTTAACTCCATCGTTCCATCATAGGTAGGCGCTCCTTGTGCACGGTTGACCGATTGTAATGATACTCCAGTATCACCGCTTGGTTGAACCAATACCCTACCACTGGCAAATTCCTCACTATTGCGGTCAAAGGTAATCACCTCCCCCCCACTGTGGGCAGTCGTTTTTTCTCCAACGGTTATTGTGAACGCATCTTCGCTAGAAAAGGTAACCGAGTCATGATAATACGATCCATATCCCGTTGTCATAATTACGACACGAATTTTTGCCACCTCAGGTTTGGCATCAAATCCCTCTACCGTTAAAGCACCACAGATTTTCCCACCAGCTACTATAAATTGCTGCAATGTATAACCAACTAATATATCATCTTTTTTCTGCCATGAAATACCATCTACTAAATTGTAAATTTGGAATGCGCTGTCCATAGGCACCGTTCCATATCCCTCAATTTCAATACTGTCGTCATGCACCGCTAATACTTTACCGCTTATGCGATCTGTTTTTAAACGAATCGCTTTTACTGTACCACCCTTTAATTTAACATCAGCCAATGTTTCTACACAATCGGACGGTAACTCTTTTACTGGAAAGCTCCTTGTCGCACCATATACGTAAATTTCTATTGAATCATTCGTTGCCCCCGTAATCCAAGCGTTTTCATATACAATATTACGCTCTACCAAATCCAATATTCGAATAATTTCACCATTACGCTGTAAAACCTTAACCTCACTGTCTATGTAATAATCCATGGCTAAACCGTCAAAGCCCATGATTCCATTACTCGTGTATGCCTGCCAGGGCAAAGTTCCAGGTATATTAGACGGGGT
>JBKTKK010000109.1:1768-6974 GCA_047242405.1 Lachnospiraceae bacterium
CTATCATAGGATTCCAAAATCTTATCATATACCTTCCACCAAATTGCTTCTGAAACTTTATCTAGTGGATCAGCCTGAAGCAATTGATTACTCACTTCTATTAAATTTAATCTTTTTAGAACATTCTGGAGTTGTCCAACTGTTAGATAGCTTTCCACACTCATACGGGTAGGAAGAATAACATTCGGATCGAATATGCCCTTATCATATAAAAAATCCATATAAGGAACATACCATTCATTTTGTTCTTCCTCACTAAAATATTGACTCCCCGCTTTTAAACACTCCTCCTTGTCCACCAACGCCAGTGCAATTGCTTTTGCTGCCTGTCCCTTTAGTACCTCATTGGATAAATTTTTGTATGTTTCATCGGATTGGCTGCGTACAAAGATAATAAATCCCATCATGCCCATTGCAAGAATGCCTACTAGTAGCATTTTTAGTCTCACTTTCATTCGTTCCCTCCAGTGTACAAGCATATACTAATATATGCAACAAACATAAGGGTTATGACTAAAATGAAAACATTCCAATTTATGTGAAATATAAAAAAGCAGCGTTTCCGCTGCTTCTTCTCTTTTGTATCTTATTATCAATATGGTACTTTACAATCTCTTTTGTGAAACCCCAAAATGCCGTTTCCTACCACTTTGACGCCTAGCAAAGCTAGGTGGGCAACCGCAACTAAATTTCTGCCTTCCACTGCAAACGGAGGCCTGACATCCATCTAGTAATCTAGGAATCCCGTGTTATGTCATGTAGGTTCAAAAAAGTAGGATTTTCGAACACCCCAGGAATTTCTTATAGCATTATTATAGCTTATATAAATGAATAATGCAAGTGTGAAAAGTTACCAGTTCTTGTACTTTTTTATCTAATAGCTTCCTTTATGTTTCTCTTTTATCGTTGTTATTATAATATAAACAATGCCTGCAAAAACAAGGCATAACGCAACAATAATAAATTTAATAATTACGTTTTCACTAAAAAAACTGCTCTTTTGGATGCTATCATCCATCCGAATCATTTGAGAACTTTCATCTGTACTACTTTGTTGGGATTCCGATTCAAAAACAGTAGATTCCTCTATCGATTCGGTAGCCTCAGTTGTAGTAGGTGCCGTAGTCGGTACCGATGGATCCCAAGTTGTTAATAATCACTTGACACATAAAATTCATCATTTTCATATTGAATTTTACTCCAATCACCGTAGGTCGCCAATCTCGTAACGGAACTTCCAGCCGGTAAATAACCCTTTTCTTTTGCAAAAACACTCGGAAATTCTCGAATTTTTACATTTCCCGTCGTCCAGATCGTCTCTTCCTTTTCTTCCCATACGACAGGATCCATTTTTCCCTCTGCAATACCAAAGCCATATTCTAGTAAAATCTTTGTATCGTTATAAAATTCATCATCGCTTGATTTCATTACAACAGATATCAGTGTTCGACCATTTCTTTTTGCTGCTGTAAGTAAGGTACGACCCGCTTCCGCTGTACGCCCTGTTTTTCCTGCAAATACACCATCAAAAGGTATTGTTCCATTTACCATTTTATGGCCCATCGTTAATATTCTAGATTCCGTTTTATTCGTTTTTGGTATTGTATAAGTAGCAGTAGAATCTATCTGCGCAAATGTTTTATTTTTAAGCGCCTCTCTAAATATTAAAGCCATATCATAGGGAGTTGAATAATGGTTTTCATCATGAAGTCCATGCGCATTTATAAAATTGGAATTGGTTGCACCAATTTCCTTTGCCTTCTTATTCATTAATGTCGTAAACTTTTCCACACTACCTGACGTATATTCTGCCAGGGCATTTGCACATTCATTTCCAGAACATAATAATAAGCCATATAAGACATTTTTCACTGACATTTTTTCTCCAACCTGAGCGATCGGATTCATCGTTGAGCTATTGGCAGTTAAGGAATGAATGGCCGATTCTGAAAATGTAATAGTATCGGATAGGCTTTTTGTATTTTCTATTGCTACCAACGCCGTTAACACCTTTGTTATACTAGCTGGATAATATTTTTCATTCATATTTTTTTCTATTATAACTTCGCCAGTATCCGCGTCCATGACACAATATCCTTCTCCATAAATGTCAGGTCCACTTAAGTCCGCGTAAGCAATATTTGTAGTAATTTGCCCTATTAAAACGATTGTTAGGCAGAAAATCAATAAATATCTAGTTACTTTTTTCATTGAACAAATACTCCGTTTTTCTTCACGTATATTATAGAACAAAAAGTCTCTATATTAGGATAAACTTTAAATCTAAGTTACATTATAAATGAAAGGCAATTATTTCGCAACCATATTTTCACAATTATGCAATTATTTTAACACTCTTGTAACATTTAAGCTGGCGCTTCATTGATTATTGGAAACATAACTCATTGTAAACAAAAGAAAAAAAATTATTCAAAAAGGGTGAAAGCCAATGGAATACATTGGCTTTCACCCCTCTACAACTATTTCTGTTTTAAAGCTTTAATTGCATTTCTTAGTTTAATCGGATTCCCATATCGTAAGGTCCCCATTCGATAAATTTTTGCCCCTACGATTCCCGCTAGGAAAACACTAAT
Source organism: Lachnospiraceae bacterium (assembly GCA_047242405.1). GTDB lineage: Bacteria > Bacillota > Clostridia > Lachnospirales > Lachnospiraceae > Fimimorpha. The sequence goes on from JBKTKK010000109.1 coordinate 4,363, forward strand.
CACTAAAATGACAAATGATAACACAACTTCCCATGGTGCTACAGATCCCATGGCAACGCGAGCAAACATTGCACTATAGGAGCTTATCGGTAAAAAGGAAGCAACTTTCATAATGATTCCATCTATATTGCTAAGCTGGAATAAGACCGCAAAATAAACGAGCATAACAACCATTTGTACGCCACCGGAACTTTTGTTTATATCCTCTGTCTTAGATACAAGAGCACCGATTGCTCCATATAAAAATGCATAAAATAAGTAGCCACCTAAGCCAAAGAAGGCAAATGTTACAATAACATTGGTTGGAATGTTTAATATCATATCCAATGCGCCGCCCCATGCCTCTCGGTTAATCTGGTATGAGATTAAAGCCAAACCTAAAATAAAGCCAACCTGAACGACACCTGCGATAGCACCTGCTATTACTTTTCCAAATAATAAACTGTTTGGACTTGTGCTTGTAACCAAAACTTCTATGGATCGATTGCTTTTCTCTGCTGTTATTGAGGTTGCTATCATTACGCCATAGAAGATAATCATCATAAAAACGAGAATAACTAATGCATAGCAATACCAGTAATTACTCATCGTATCTTTACCAAGAATTTGTTCATTTATCGTTATCGATGTTTGATACATCGTTTCTAATTCATTATAGTCTAAGCCGTTTTCCTTACAATAATTCATGCGTAGCAGCGTCGTTAATGCAGCCTGGAACTTTCCGCTATTTGAATCATTCATACCTTTATTCATTACATAGTAATCAAATTCTGTTGCAGATTTTACAACAAAGCCCGCTTTTACCTGCTCTTCTTCCACTGCTTTTCTTATGGCATCTTCGTTGTTTGCCTTCTGCCAGCCTACACCAGGGAAGAAGCTCTGCAAAACAGCTTCATCCACGATACCAGTCTTATCCATATACAGCATCTGGCTTGTAATTTCCTCCCCAGGCGATTCCACTTGCTGGTTCTTGCCTTGTTCAGGCTCTTTGCTACTATCGGAACCAGAAAAGTTAAAAACATGTGGTAAGAATAGAAGACCTGCAGTAAATATTCCTAATATTAAAGTTGTAAGTACATAGGATTTGTTTTTAATATAGTTATTCAGTTCAAATTGTAATACTGTCATAAATTTTTTCATTCTTCTTCACCTACCTTCGCAACAAAAATATCATTTAAAGACGGTTCATAAATACCAAAATGTTCGATGTCAATGTCTGATTTCATTATTTGTTCGAGTAAGTCTTTTTTCGTTGTTTCACCATTTAACTGTAGAACAAGAAAGTCTTTTTTCTGTGAAACGACTTGCATAAATTCGCTAAATTCACGTTCACATTTTTGATGTAAGTCATTGATCGAATAGTTATCTGCACTTAAAATTAAACATTTTCGACCAAATTCCTTTTTTATTTCTTTTAAATCACCATCTAATACTACTTCACCCTGATTAATAATCGCAATGTTTTCACAGAACTCTTCAACATAGCTCATCTGATGACTAGAAAAAATAACAATTTTGTTAGCTGAAATTAACTCTCTTACAACATCTTTTAAAATTTGTGAGTTAACTGGATCCAAACCGCTGAATGGTTCATCTAAGATTACAATTGATGGATCACACACAAGGGTAGACGCTAACTGCACTTTTTGCTGATTTCCCTTTGACAATGTTTCTAACTTACGATTTTCATATTCCTCCACTTCTAACCGTTTTAACCATCTTACTGCATTTTCTTTCGCCGCTTTAGCAGGAATACCACGTAATCTCGCCAAATAAATCATTTGTTCAATGACGGTTTTTTTCGGATATAGCCCTCTTTCTTCCGGCAAATATCCAATTTGGTACTTTCGATGTTCAAATGGTTTCCCATCCATAAGAATCTCCCCACGATTTGCCTTAAACACATCCATAAGAATTCGAATTGTTGTCGTTTTTCCTGCACCATTACGCCCAAGAAGACCTAACGCTCTCCCACTTTCCACCTGAAATGTGACGCCATGCAGTACCTCATTCTCCCCGAATGTCTTATAAATATTTTTAACTTCTAGCTTCATACAGACCCTCCATTTACTTGATTATTAAGTGGACCAATTACACTATACCGAATTAAACTAAAATTTTCCATAGTTTTTTCTAACAATTTTCTTACATGATTTATAACAGCATAAAATAGAATAGACAATTGTATCCTATTACACAATACAATTGTCTATTCACGTCTAATTATTCATTTGTATCTTTCCAGTAACAATATAACTCCCTGTATTATCAGGAGACACCATAACCTCCACAAGATCTGTAGGAATCTGCAACTGTTCTCCTGTTTGTCTGCTTATGATGTAACCATCGAATTCATAAAACTTCCCAATATTTAAACTTTCCAAATACTCTTCCAAACAAAGACTATTCTTATACATGATTTCTGCATGGGGTTTTCCTACGTATCGGATATGCCATGGTTCATACGTAATTCCTGTGATGGCAGTCTTAAACAAGGGGTATCTCGTAATGAATCCATACCTCCACCCTTCTTCATTAACAAACTGACCTGCAGGAACCTTAATAAATGCCCTACCACCAAAATTTTTCACATACACATCTAGCGCTAACCC
>JBKTKK010000110.1:0-6952 GCA_047242405.1 Lachnospiraceae bacterium
GAGAGGAAGAGGGGGAGAGAATGGTAGGGCCAACGATAAGTGATAAAGATTTTTTTTCAAAACATTTGCTTCTAAACACAAAGGGAATGGAACCAGTAGCGAAGGCAGTAAGGAATGCAGAAGAAAAAGAAATGAGGCGTACCTTTGCACAGTATATAAGGAGTCATCTTAAGCCAGAGCTATTATTCCAAAGCCCTTATGAAATACCGGAGAATGTATATATGCTACCGAATGAAACAGAGGAGGAAGCAGGTGCGCGTATTTTAACAAAGGAATTAGTATCTTGCGGCGTTTCCCATGAATTTGGCGAAGAAGTGAATTGGTTTTATAATCCAACGGCCAACCAATATGCGGAGTGGACGTGGCAGCTAAATCGGCATAATGAATGGAAGTTACTGGCGCATTTATATAGGAAAAGTAAGGAGGAACGTTATGCAAAAGCTTGTGCAGATTTCTTTCAAAGTTGGGTAAAACAAGCGGTAGTCCCAGATAAGGCGAAGGGCTATGAAACCCTTAGTTGGAGGACGATAGAATGTGGGATTCGGATGGGAGCGAATTGGCCATATGTATTACATACCTTTTATCAGTCGCCTTACTTTACCGATGATGTAATTGTAGACTGGTATAAATCAGTTTGGGAACATGGAAAAAGACTGTATGAACATCATATGCAAGGAAACTGGCTTGTAATGGAAATGAATGGACTTGCACATATTGGTATATTGATGCCAGAGTTTTTAGAATCGAAGGAATGGTTTGATTATGCAATAATGCAGCTACAGAAGCAGTTAAATGAGCAAATATATCCAGATGGTTTTCAGTATGAACTGTCGACTGGATATCACGACGTTGTTATTAACAATTATCAGCGGTTAATACGCACGGCAAGAGCTTATAAGGTTCCAATTCCTGATTCCTTTTATGAGCGATTAGAGGCGGCAACAGAAATAAATATAAAATTAATGATGCCAAATGGAAAGGTTCCTGATATTAATGATGGCGCGTGGAAGTCGGTAAAGGAAGTGTTGTTGCCGAAGATGGAACTGTTCCCCAATAATCCATATTTTCAGTGGATTGTATCGGATGGAAAGATTGGTACAGCCCCTTCTTATACAACCGTGGCCCTTCCTTATGCAGGAATGATGGTAATGAGGAGTAGCTGGAAACCAAATGCTGTTTGGGGATTTTTTGACGCTGGTCCGTTTGGTAGGGCCCATCAGCACGAAGATAAACTTTCATTTTTATTAAGTGTAGGAGAGAACGTTGTTGTGACAGAGGCAGGGAATTATGCGTATGATTCATCGGAAATGAGAAAATATGTATTATCAACGCGAGGACACAATACCGTTCTTGTGGATGGATTCGAGCAAAATAGGAGAAAGAATTATAGATGGCAGGAAGAGGATATCGAAAAAGAGGCGGGAATGGAATATCGTATTTCTCCAGAATGCGATTATGCAGAAGGTGTATATGAGGATGGCTATGGAGAGGATGCAAAACTTTTTGTAACGCATAAGCGCAGTGTTTATTTTATTAAGAGAACCGCAATGATTGAGGAACCATTTTTTCTAGTTATCGATCGGCTTTATTCAATAAAAGAACATGCTTATGAACTGTTATGGCATATAGACAGCGAAGAAATAACAGAAAATCGTGTAGGGGTTACGGCTCCCCAATTATCCATTTATAAAAGCGAGAATGCATGTGCAAGTGAACTGATCTACGGGGAAAAAACACCAAATTGGCAGGGGTGGGTTGCAACTGCCTCCATACAAGGGGCATATCGTCCCGTATATACGTGGAAGCAAATTGTCAAAGGTTGGAATACGCGTGTCGTCAATCTTTTTTATCCAAAAGCTCACAAACAAAATCCAATTAAAACTATTATAGCGGGTACCGATACGGGGCAGTCCGATGTCACAATTGTATTGAAAGATGGGTATAAATTAGAACTTTATGAGGAGGGGCTAAAAGGAAGAGAATGATATGCTTCAAACTTATGGTTTGTCATTAAGTAGTGAGAAATTAAGTTTTATTATAAAAGATTAGGAGGGATTTTTATGAGAAAAGGAGTTAAAAAACTTACGGCGCTTACTTTAACCACAGTTATGAGTGCAGGAGTTATATTAGCGGGATGTGGCAATAAGCAAACGAATACGAACGAAACTTCCACGGTGGAGGACAGTGACGGGAAAAAGAAGATTACCGTTGGTTTGCAGGCAAATAGTTTTATTAACGACTATGATGAAAATTACTTTACGAAGTTATTAGAGGAACGTTTAGGGGTTGAACTTGAGTTTTATATGCTGCCACAAGATACAACAGAGCTTCGAACAAAAGTCTCTTTGATGGTAACAAATGGTAAAGATATGCCAGATGTTATTATTTGTGATAATTCCTTAACATCGGAAACAATTTTAGATTATGGTAGCAAAGGTGCTTTCTTAAAATTAAACGATTACATAAATGATAAAGAAAAAGCTCCTAATTTTAACGCAATTCCGGAGGAAGATAAAACGGCAATGATTGAAGCCATTACCTGTGCAGATGGGAATATTTATAGTTTACCAAAGTACGAACCAGAAACATGGAATTTAACGCCAAATCGACTTTTTATTAATGGAGCGTGGTTAGAAAAGCTAGGCTTGGAGGTTCCTAAGACAACAGATGATTTATATGAAGTTTTAAAGGCATTCCGAGACAAAGATCCAAACGGAAATGGAGTACAGGATGAAATTGGTGTTTATGGATACAGCGGTGGTGGTTATGGCCAGCAGACACAGTGGGCGCTAATGAATTCATTTGTCTTTTATAATGGTGGAGGACAAAATGGTGGCCTTGCCATTGATGACAATGGAAAAGTCATAGCTCCATTTACGACGGAGGGATGGAAAAAAGGGTTAGAATACATGAATATGCTTTATAAGGAAGGATTATTGGCGGCTTCTATGTTTACGGATGATGAAACTCAGTTTAAGGCTACTTTAAATGCAGATACGAGCGTGGTTGGTCTTGTTTCTGCCGGTAGCACTGGAAATTGGCCGGATGTTGATAATAATAAGAACTTTCAGGAGTTGGATATAATCCGTCCTTTGGAAGGCCCAGACGGTCTTGCATATACACCCTATAGCGAATACACACCATCGAATAACTTTTTTATAACTTCGGCTTGTAAAGATCCAGATTTGGCGTTTCAATTGGGTGACTTATTTTTCGATTCAGAAATTTCAAAGTCATCGCGTTTTGGGGAAGAGGGTGTAGATTGGACAGAAGATCCGGAAGAATGTGCAAAAATTTCGAATGCTCTTGTTACGGCAGGTCTCTATGACAAGATTAATCTTGTATACAATACAAATATCTGGGCGGAAAATTCAAGTCAGTTCTGGCACAATGTAGCCCCTCGTTATGCATCATTGGAGCTGGGGAATACAATTGGTAATGGATTAAAGGGATACGATCCTAATTTAAAATCAGTGATGCTTAACGCCTTTTGTTATGAGTATTACTATCCTGCGCATCCAGACGTAGTTTTACCTGTGCTGCATTATACGATCGAAGAGGTAAACAAGATTTCCCAAGCCATAACCAATATTAAAGATTATGTTAATCAAAGTACGGCTGAATTTATAACAGGAGCAAGAAGTACGACAGATGATTGGGATTCGTATATAAAGGATTTAAATAATATGGAATTACAAACTTGGTTAAAATGTGCCCAGACTGCATATGACAGAATGAAATAATAGTAAGCGTACCCTGGTAAATGTTTGCCAGGGTACGAAAATCGTGAGAAGGAGGTTACGCTATGCAAAAGTCAGGGTCAGCAAAACTGGTTTATAATAGAAGGAAAAGTATAAAGAAACAGATTTTTAGTCGGTGGCAGATTTATCTGATGCTTTTACTGCCAGTTATTTATATTATAATTTTTTCGTATGTACCTATGGGTGGGTTAATTATTGCGTTCAAAGATTACAATTTTTCAAAAGGTATTTTTGGTAGTGAATGGGTGGGGTTGTCAAATTTTCAGGAGTTTTTCCATTCTTATAAATTTACGTTAGTATTAAAAAATACGCTCGTTATTTCTTTGTATAATTTGGCAGTTACGTTTCCGATTCCAATTATATTTGCATTATTATTAAATGCTTTTCTTGGAAGAAAATACAAAAAGATTGTGCAAACAGTAACCTACGTTCCATATTTCATATCGACTGTTGTAATGGTGGGCCTTTTGTTTCAAGTATTAAATAATCGAACGGGTATTTATGGAAGCTTTTATACCCTGTTTACGGGGCAGACCGCCCCAAATATATTGGCGGATGGGAAGAATTTCAAACATATCTATGCTTGGTCAGGTGTGTGGCAATCGACAGGGTATAGCGCTATCATTTATATTGCAGCCTTATCCAGTGTTGATCAGTCTTTACATGAGGCAGCGAAAATAGATGGGGCGAGTCGTTTTCAACGGCTGCGTTACATCGATGTTCCCTGTATTATGCCAACCGCAAGTATTATGCTAATATTAGCGGTTGGTAATATTATGAATGTTGGCTTTGAAAAAGTATTATTAATGCAAAATAGTTTAAATATGAATTATAGTGAAATTATTTCTACCTATGTGTATAAGGTCGGCTTGGCAAGTGGCGTCAATGATTTTTCTTTGTCCACCGCCATTAGCATGTTTAATTCAGTAATTAATTTTATCTTATTAATTATTGCAAACTGGGGAAGTAAGCGATTAAGTGGCAGCGGAATTTTTTAGGAGGTGAGGTTTATGGATAAATTTAAGAACTGCGGTAGAAATGATAAAATTTTCTATATTATTGTAGGCACAGTTTTGACGTTATTTTTTATTGCAGTGTTGTATCCTTGTATATTTGTACTGGCGGCATCTTTTTCATCCGGTTCTGCTGTCCAAGCAGGGAAAGTATTTCTATGGCCCGTTGACTTTAGTTTGCAAGGATATAAGACCGTGTTTCATACGACAACGGTTTGGATCGGTTTTCGAAATTCTTTATTTTATACCGTTGTTGGAACGGCAATAAATATTGTAATGACTATGACAGCAGCCTATTGTTTATCTAGACCAGATGTACCAGGGCAAAATGGAATTATGTTATTTTTCACCTTTACGATGTTTTTTAGTGGAGGTATGATTCCAGCCTATATGTTATTACAAAAATTACATATGTTGAATACCGTGTGGGCATTGTTGATCCCTGGGGCAGTCGGAGTTTATAACTTAATTATTGCGAGAACCTTTATTAAATCTAGTATTCCGCTGGAATTACTGGAAGCTGCGAAAATGGATGGATGCAGCGATTTCATGTACTTTATTCGAATTGTCATACCACTATCCAAAGCGGTGATAGCAGTTTTGGTACTGTTTTATGGAGTTGGCCACTGGAATGCATATTTTAATGCTATGATTTATCTCCACGATAAAGCGCTGTATCCGCTAACCTTATACTTAAGGGAAATATTAATGGCAGATCAAATTGATCCGTCAACAATTCAGGATCCCGAGTTACAGGCACAGCTGGCCCAGGCTGCTGGTGTAATTAAATATGCTCTTATTGTGGTGAGTATGATTCCCGTACTTATAATTTATCCGTTTATACAAAAATATTTTGTAAGAGGTGTTATGATTGGTTCTGTAAAAGGATGAAAGTGAAATCTGTTTATCGTTTGAAAGTTAATGAAACGATAAGCAGATTTTTTTTGAACAATAATAGCATTCCATTCCCTTTTATGGTATACTAAATTCACATCCTCAACCAGAGGTTGAATTATGAAAAGCCTTGTATTTCAACGGATAATTGATTGCCTAAACCAAAAAAATCACCTACACTTTAAACACAAACGGATGGCAGCTAGGGGCCCTAAAAAATGCTTAAACATATCCGTAATTTATATGAAAAGAGGTAACGGGATGAGATACTCAACACAGTTATTTCAAGATTTTGATTTGGAGGAGAATGGTATGAACAAGAATAGTGAAAACAGTTTAGGAAGAAAAATTTCAGAACTGCGTAAAAAAGAAGGGCTTACACAGGAGCAGCTAGCCAACCAACTCGGAGTAACTTTCCAGGCAGTAAGTAAATGGGAAAATGGAGCATCTTGTCCAGATATTAGTATTCTTCCAGAACTTGCAAGAATTTTTGCGGTCAGCATAGATGAATTATTTGGAAAAGAGGATACGAAGGTAAAAGAGGAAATGACAGAGGAGGAACGCATTGACCGTTCGGCTTCTGAACGAATAGATCAAGAAGAACAGCCAGAAAAAGAGCTAAAATCCGATCCGGAACCAGGAATGTATGAAGGGGAGGTTTTTGATGACGAAGACCGAGACTCCAATAAAGACCGTTATGAAAAAAATCATAGTAAGAGAGATACGAGCGATTTAGGAGGCTATATTAATTCGGTCATAAATAATGCAATGAAGGGCTTAGATAAGGGATTACGCGGCTTAGATTCTTCTGTGCAGATTATTAGTAAGAAGGTTGATAAGACCATGAGTGATGTTGGGAGTAAATTAAAAGAAAAGGATTTTCGCCGTTCTTATGGTGGTGGGGAAAATCTAAAAAAATTCCAAGGAACATACGAAAATTTGCCATGGGAAGATGATGAAACCATTCGAGCGGTTGTATTTATCGGAAATCGCATGGTCAGTGTAGAAGAATTTGCCCATATGAATGGCAAAATGTCACTGGAACTATCAGGAGATGCAAAGAATATTGAAACCTATCTAAGTGTAACCTGTGATAGTGTGAAAGGTGATATTATGGCGGGAGGAGATATTTCTTGTGATTCGGTACATGGAGATGTGACAGCGGGGGGAAATGTAAACTGCGATAATATAGCAGGAGATGTGACAGCAGGAAATTCCGTAAATTGTGATGAAATTGAAGGCGATGTATCTGCCGGAAATACGGTTAGTGCAGAAGCGATACAC
>JBKTKK010000111.1:0-6938 GCA_047242405.1 Lachnospiraceae bacterium
ATATAACCTTCTTCATCACGCACAAGTTTTAGTGTGACATAGTACATTGCCGTTGTAGCAGGCCCAATCGTAACAATTGGGATACAACAGATAATCCATAATAAATTCAACAATGCCACATCCACTAATTTTCCAATAAATCTCCAGACTGGATTGTCCAAATTAAATAGTCCGCCCATTTCTACCTCTTATCCTCCTATTATGCAAGCCGATAACTTTCTTTCGTCCCCATCAGTTATTCTGATACAACAATTATAAATGATTCCCGCCAAAAATGCAAACCTATAGCAGTATTTTATAAAATATTTATAGAATTATTGCATTATTTTTTCCATATTTCATATCGTTTGTGCTACAATACACATAGAAACAAATATTTGCAGCGAAGGAGTTAGATAAATGGCAAAAGAAGGGCGTAGCAGTTTCAAAAAAGAAGTAGAGAAAATAAAAACAATGAATAAAAAAGATATCCCATGGTATATATGGGAATATTATAAGTTTCCAATTATTGCAATCGTAATGACCATCGTCATTGTTGGTATGCTTATCCAAGGATGGGTTGAAAATAGTAAACCTATTTTAATTTCTGGTGCATATATAAATGCTCCCACATCGTTAGGTTCTGATGAAGATTACATATCCCGCACTTTTTTCGATTATCTGGATAAGGACCCTAAAAAAAATAATATGTCAATTCGTACCAACTTAAACCTGTCAACCGATCCGAATACCATTGATCAAATGTCTATGGCTACTACTCAGATTATTTCGGCGCAAATTGTATCAAAGGATTTAGATTTTATTTCTGGTTCAGCAGATGTTATCGATTATTATACACAAACACAGGCAATTTTCTTTAACCTAAAAGAAATTTTACCAGATGATCTCTATCAGTCATTAGAAGAGCACTTTTATTATGCACAAGATGATAAGGGCAATTTCTTAACAGATGAAAATGGCGATAAAGTTCCCGTGGCACTTGATATTACAGATTCTCATATCGTCGAAGGGATGGGATTTTTAACGGATAAACTGTACATAGGGTTTGTAATTAACTCCCAAAGGCTTGATAATATCGTTGAATATGTTCATTATCTTTATGAATATGAGCCCTCTAGCGACATTCAGTAGATTATAAACACAGCGGACAACTTACTATAGCAGTTATACGGTTATAAGTCGTAACGTATCCTATTTGGAATGCACCCTTAACGATAAAATAAAAGTCGCAGAATTTTTTCTGCGACTTTTATTATTACTCCATAACTAACTTATCTAATTTCCAAATTTCATCAATATATTCTTGTACCGTACGGTCAGATGTGAACTTACCGGCCTTACACGTATTAATCATAGCCATTTTTGCCCAGCTTTCTTTATCACGATATGCTTTCTCCACTTCCATTTGCATTTGATGATAAGGCATAAAATCCTTTAAAATAAAGTACGTATCTGCCCGATCACTGTTATAGGTATTTAACAGGGAATTGTATAGATCGCGAAACAGCTCTGCATCAAGCGGTGAATAATAACCGTTTATAAGCTGCATTAGTACTTGACGGATATCTTGATTGTCATAAAAAATCTCCATTGGATCGTAACCACCCTCTGTTTCATAGCGGATAACTTCATCGGAACGTAAGCCAAAAATGAAGGCATTTTCCTTTCCAACTTCTTCAACAATCTCTACATTCGCGCCGTCCATCGTTCCAATAGTAACAGCCCCGTTTAACATAAACTTCATATTCCCTGTACCTGAAGCCTCTTTACTCGCAGTTGATATTTGTTCACTTACATCAGCTGCTGCAAAAATCAATTCTGCATTGGATACTCTGTAATTTTCAATAAATACCACTTTAATTTTATTTTTAATTGTTTTATCATGGTTTATCACATCGGCAACGGCATTTATTAACTTAATGGTTAACTTAGCACGGTGATAACCCGCTGCAGCTTTTGCTCCAAATATAAAGGTTCTAGGATAAAAATCTCTATCTGGATGCCTCTTTATTTCATTATATAAATACATCACGTGTAAGATATTTAACAACTGCCTCTTATATTCATGCAGGCGCTTTACCTGTACATCAAATATCGAGCGCGGATCTACATCAATTCCATTATGCTCTTTTATATATTTTGCAAGGCGCAGTTTATTTTGATATTTAATATCCATAAATTCTTGCTGTGCCTTTTTATCGTGAACAAGACCTTCTAACTTTTCTAATTGGGGTAAATCGGTAATCCACCCATCTCCAATTTTTTCCGTAATCCAACTTGCTAATAGCGGATTGGCATGAAGCAAAAATCTTCTCTGAGTGATTCCATTTGTCTTATTATTGAATTTATCCGGCATCATTTCATAGAAATCTTTTAATTCCTGGTGTTTTAAAATCTCCGTATGAAGTCTTGCAACACCATTTACAGAAAAAGAAGCTGCAATTGCCATATGTGCCATCTTAACCTGTCCATCGTAGATAATTGCCATCTTGCGAACTTTTTCCACATTTCCTGGATAGCTAGCTTCTATTTTTTCTATAAACCGCCGATTAATTTCTTCCACTATTTGATAAATTCTAGGCAATAATCTAGAAAATAGTTCTGCCGGCCATTTTTCTAATGCTTCAGACATTATTGTATGATTCGTGTAGGCACAAGTCCTAGTTGTAATGGCCCATGCTTCATCCCAGCTTAAATTTTCTTCATCCATTAATATTCGCATTAGTTCTGGAATAGCTATGGTAGGATGGGTATCATTTAATTGAAATACAACTTTTTCAAAAAGACGGCGTAGATCACTGTGTGAATCTTTATACTTTTTAACAGCCGTCTGTATCGTGGCAGAAATAAAAAAGTATTGTTGCTTCAAGCGCAATTCCTTACCCGCATAATGATTATCGTTTGGATATAATACCTCTACAATTGTTTTTGCAAGGTATTCCTGCTCCATTGCTTTTTGATAATCCCCTTTGTCAAACGAGTCTAAGTTAAACGTATTAATGGGTTCTGCATCCCAAATCCGAAGGGTGTTTACGACATTGTTATTATAACCTAAAATTGGAAGATCATAGGGTACCGCCCGTACCGACTGGTACCCTTCCTGGATAAATAAATCCCTTCCAGTGATTCGGTCTTTCTCTACCCGAACATATCCACCAAATTTCACTTCACACGTATATTCATTGCGCCGTAGTTCAAAAGGATAGCCATCTTTCAACCAATCATCGGGAATTTCTATTTGATAACCATCTTTAATTTGCTGTGCAAACATACCATATTTATATCGGATACCGCAACCATATGCTGCATAACCAAGTGTAGCAAGAGAATCTAAAAAGCAGGCAGCTAACCGGCCTAAGCCACCATTGCCTAGTGCCGGATCCGGTTCCTGATCTTCAATAACATTTAGGTCAAATCCTAATTCATCGAGTACCTCTTTGATTTCCTTTTGGGCACAGAGGTTGATGATATTATTTCCGAGAGCGCGGCCCATAAGGAATTCCATGGAAAGGTAATATACCTTTTTTACATCTTGATCCACGATTGCTTTATGCGTATCGATCCATTTATCTATTATTGTATCCTTGACTGCATAAGATACAGCTTGAAATACTTGCGCATTTGTCGCTTCATCAATAGTCCTTCGGTATAATGTTTTTACATTATCTACAACATTTTTTTTGAATGTAGCTTTGTCAAAAACGATTTTATCCATGACTTCCTCCCATCTGCACCGTTTTAGCGGTGCTGCCTTATCTTAGAACACCTAGGGCCACTGTTTCGCCATTGATATTCCAATCCTTTATATATCCTTCTACTGAACCAGCAACCACATGGTCGGCTAATACATTTGATTTGATTTCATCTTCATATTTAGCAAAGATGCGTTCAATTGTTTCATTGCCTTTGTGATAAATAGTAATATGATCTGTTACTTCGAAATTAGCTTCTTTTCTCATTGTTTGGATTTTGCTAATGATTTCACGAACAAATCCTTCTTCCACTAGTTCAGGTGTTAAATTACTATCCAATACGATCGTTACATCCCCATCATTTTCAGAGACATACCCTTCCATCTGTGTCATGTCAATTAATAAATCATCCTTCGTCAAAACGACTTCTTCTCCATTAATCTCCATCTTGATAAAACCTACGTCATTTAAATCATCCATAGCCGCATTTCCATCTAGATTCGTTAATTCCTGGCGAATCTGATTTAATAATTTGCCGTACTTAGGTCCTACAGTCTTTAACTGTGGTTTGAAGGTATAGGTAGTAAAGAGTCTAACATCATCTGTAAAGGTTACTTTCTTTACGTTTAATTCCTCTTCAACGATGTCTGCAAAATACTTTGATAATTCAAATGGGGCCTTTATAAACATGTTTGCCAATGGCTGTCTATTCTTTAAGTTTGCTGCATTTCTTGCTGCACGCCCCATAACAACTACCTTCAAGACTGCTTCCATATTATTTTCGAGTTCTTTATCAATATATGCCTCTTCCACCTCTGGGTACAGACATAAGTGAATACTTTCTGGTGCAGTTTTATCAACGCTACAAACTAAGTTACGGTAGATATCCTCTGTCATAAATGGAATCATTGGAGCTGCTAACTTTGATACGGTAACGAGTGCCGTATATAAAGTCATATATGCATTAATCTTATCCTGTTCCATACCTTTTGCCCAAAAACGCTCGCGACTTCTTCTTACATACCAGTTGCTTAACTCATCAACGAACTCTTGTAAAGCTCTTGATGTTTCGGTAATTTTGTAATTTTCAAGGTTCCTATCACATTCTTTAATTAAAGAATTTAATTTCGATAATAGCCACTTATCCATGACTGGCAGTTTTTCATATTCTAATTTATACTTGGTCGCATCAAACTCATCAATATTGGCATAAAGCACAAAAAATGCGTACGTATTCCAAAGCGTACCTAGAAATTTTCTTTGACCTTCTGTTACTGCTTTATCATGGAAACGATTTGGCAACCATGGTGCACTGTTAGAATAGAAATACCAGCGGATTGCATCTGCCCCATGCTTCTCTAATGCTTCAAATGGATCAACTGCATTCCCCTTTGATTTACTCATCTTCTGCCCATTTTCATCCTGCACATGGCCTAAGACGATAACGTTTTTATAAGGTGCTTGATTGAAAATTAGGGTTGAAATTGCTAACAATGAGTAAAACCAACCTCTTGTTTGATCCACTGCCTCACTGATGAAATCAGCAGGGAAGTTCTTTTCAAACAACTCTTTGTTTTCAAATGGATAATGATATTGTGCAAAAGGCATTGATCCAGAATCAAACCAGCAGTCAATAACTTCAGGTACTCGCGTCATTGGCTTTCCACATTTTTCACAAGTAATATGAACTTGATCTATAAATGGGCGGTGTAATTCTACCTCTTCTGGACAATCGGGACTCAGTTGTTTTAATTCTTCCTTACTGCCAATTGCATGCATATGACCGCATTCACATTGCCATACATTTAATGGTGTTCCCCAATAGCGATTACGGCTAATACCCCAATCTTGTACATTTTGTAACCAGTCACCAAAACGTCCTTTACCAATATTTTCAGGAATCCAATTGATTGTGTTGTTATTGCGGATTAAGTCTTCTTTGACAGCCGTCATTTTTATAAACCATGTTTCTCTTGCATAGTAGATCAATGGTGTATCACAACGCCAGCAATGTGGATAACTGTGCTCAAAATTTGGTGCTTCATACAATAATCCACGTTCTTTTAAATCTTTTAATACAAGAGGATCTGCCTTCTTGCAGAAAGTACCTGCCCAAGGTGTTTCTTTCGTCATTTCTCCTTTTGTATCTACTAATTGTAAAAATGGAAGATCATACTTACGCCCTACCTTTGAATCGTCTTCACCAAACGCAGGCGCAATATGAACGATACCGGTACCATCGGTTAAAGTAACATAAGTATCACAGGTTACATAATAAGCCTTTTTATCTAATGAAACAAACGGAAATAACGGTTCATATTCTTTATACTCTAAATCTTTGCCCTTATAAGTTTCTAAAACTGTGAATTCTTCTTTTAAAACAGTTGTCAGTGCTTCTGCTAAATAATAGCATTCTCCATCTTCCATTTGAACTTTAACATAGGTTTCATCTGGATTTACACATAAAGCAACATTGGAAGGAAGTGTCCAAGGTGTTGTTGTCCATGCTAAAATATAAGTATTTTCTTCTCCCTTAGCTTTAAACTTTGCAATCGCAGATTTTTCCTTTACATCTTTATAGCCTTGTGCAACTTCATGGCTAGAAAGTGGAGTTCCACAACGTGGACAATAAGGGACAATTTTAAATCCTTTATATAAAAGACCTTTTTCCCAGATTTGCTTTAATGCCCACCATTCTGATTCAATAAAGTCATCATGATAGGTGACATAGGGATCATCCATATCTGCCCAAAATCCGACTGTTTTTGAGAAGTCTTCCCACATGCCTTTATATTTCCATACGCTTTGTTTACATTTATCAATAAATGGTTCCAAACCATATTCTTCAATTTGCTCTTTTCCATCTAAACCAAGTTGTTTTTCTACTTCCAACTCAACTGGCAATCCATGTGTATCCCAACCGGCTTTTCTAGGAACTTGGTATCCTTTCATTGTACGATACCTAGGAATCATATCTTTGATCGTTCTTGTTAATACATGACCGATATGAGGCTTTCCATTGGCTGTAGGTGGGCCATCATAAAACATATAATTGGGGCCTTCTTTTCTGCTTTCCACGCTCTTTTCAAAGATGTGGTTTTCTTCCCAAAACTTCTCAATTGCTTTTTCTCTTTCAACAAAATTCAAACTCGTTGATACTTTGTTATACATGATTCATACCTCCATCTAAGTACGCCAACTTTACGTACCTGCATTTTATATCCTTTAACCTATTTTGTATAGTAT
>JBKTKK010000112.1:0-6904 GCA_047242405.1 Lachnospiraceae bacterium
AGTAAATGGATCGAAGATTTTGATAAATGGTTCAGATGTAAATCATATTAAAAATGTTTTGCGCGTAAAATTAGGGGAAGAGATTTTAGTAAGTGATGCAAAAGGTTGGGACTATTATTGTACGGTTGCTGAAATTCGAGAGGATGAAGTGGAGGTCAACGTTCGTTTTTTTGAAGAAGCAGGACATGAACTTCCATCCAAAATATGCCTCTTTCAGGGATTGCCGAAAGGGGACAAAATGGAACTTATCATTCAAAAGGCTGTAGAGTTAGGCGTAGTTGAAGTAATACCGGTATCTATGAAACGGTCTGTCGTAAAAATCGATGCAAAAAAGGCGGAAACGAAGACAAGACGTTGGGCGGCTATTTCAGAAAGTGCGGCCAAACAATCAAAACGTAGTATTGTACCGACGGTACACCTGCCTATGAACTTTTCACAAGCGGTAGAATATGCAAAAGAATTTGATGTCGTACTCGTTCCTTATGAGATGGAAAAGGGAATGGAGGCCACGAAAGAAATTCTCGATAAAATTGGTAAAGATCAAAAAATTGGTGTGTTTATTGGGCCTGAAGGTGGATTTGATGAAGAAGAAATTGTTCAGGTGAAAGCTGCAGGATTTACACCAATTACACTTGGAAAGAGAATTTTGAGAACAGAAACTGCTGGGCTTGTTGCATTATCGGTATTGATGATGCATCTGGAACAGCAAGCTTAATGAACGAAAGTGGGAAATGTATATGGAAGCATATTTAGATAATTCAGCTACTACTATCGTTTCACCCGAGGTGGTAGAAGTTATGACAGAGGCAATGCAGGTTGAGTATGGTAACCCTTCTTCCATGCATACCTATGGGTTGGTTGCAGAGAGAAATATAAAAGCTGCAAAAGAAGTGATTGCTCGCAGTCTAAAAGTACAGGAAAAGGAAATATTTTTTACTTCCGGAGGTACGGAATCCAATAATCTTGCAATTGTCGGGACTGCAATGGCAAATAAAAGAGCTGGTAATCATATTATTACTTCGGCCATTGAACATGCTAGTGTTCTTGCGACTATGAAGTATCTAGAAGAACAAGGATTTCGCATTACTTATATTCCAGTGGATGAAAATGGTATTATTTTGCTTGATAAGTTGGAAGAGGCGATACAAGAGGATACGATTCTCGTTTCTCTGATGTATGTGAACAATGAGATTGGAGCCGTTGAGCCAATTGAAGAAGTTGCACAACTTATTAAACGGAAAAATAAAAAAACATTGTTTCATGTCGATGCAATTCAAGCATTTGGAAAGTATAGGATAAGACCGAAAAAACTTGGTATTGATTTATTATCTGTTAGTGGTCATAAAATCCATGGCCCAAAAGGAATCGGGTTTCTTTATGTGAATGAAAAGGTAAAAATACAGCCAATCATTTTTGGTGGTGGACAGCAAAACGGATTGCGTTCAGGAACCGAGAATGTACCAGGTATTATAGGGTTAGCAAAGGCGGTACAATTATCGGATGAAAATTTAAAAAAACATGTAGAGAACCTTTATGAGTGCAAAGAGGCTTTTGTAAATGGAGTTCAATCAATTGAAGGAGCACAAGTGAATGGGAAGACAGGAAGAGATTCTGCACCTCATATTGTTAGTGTAAGTTTTGATGGAATAAGAAGTGAGGTTTTACTCCATTCTCTAGAAGAAAGAAACATTTATGTATCTGCAGGCTCGGCATGTGCTTCCAATAAACCTGCGGTAAGTGCAACTTTAAAAGGGATTCATCTAGATCAGTCATTATTAGATGCGACCATCCGTTTTAGCTTTGGTGCATATACGACTTTAGATGAGATTGATTATGCCATTGACTCACTAAGGGCAATACTTCCAGTGCTTCGTAAATATCGCAGAAAATAAAGAAACAAAAGGGATAAGTAGATAGGAGATAATATGATATTTCAATCATTTTTAATTAAATATGCAGAGATAGGAATTAAGGGGAAGAATCGATATATATTTGAAGATGCTCTAGTAAAGCAAATTCGATTTGCGTTAAAAGATGTGGAGGGAGAATTTGTCGTATCAAAGTCCTCTGGTAGAATTTATGTAGATGCAGCGACAGAGTACGATTATGATGAATTAATTGATGCTTTAAAGCATGTATTTGGTATTGTTTGGATCTGTCCAGTGCTTCAGCTACCAGATGAAGGGTTTGATGAATTGACAAAGCAAGTTGTTTCTTATATGGATAATATGTATCCGGATAAAAACACGACTTTTAAAGTAGAAGCAAGAAGATCGAGAAAAAATTATGAAAAAAGATCCCAAGAAATTAATATGGACTTGGGGGAGGCAATTTTACGTGCTTTCCCTGACATTCGTGTAGACGTGCATAATCCAGAAATTCGTTTGCGTGTGGAAGTACGTGAAAAATGGATTTATGTATATTCCAAGGAAATAGCTGGTCCGGGGGGGATGCCAGTTGGAACAAATGGAAAAGCGATGTTATTGCTTTCGGGAGGTATTGATAGTCCTGTAGCTGGTTATATGATCGCAAAGCGCGGTGTGAGAATTGATGCAACATATTTCCATGCTCCGCCTTATACGAGTGAAAGAGCAAAGCAAAAAGTGGTTGACTTAGCAAAGTTAGTGGCCAAGTATTCAGGGCCAATTCATTTAAATATTGTTAATTTTACAGATATTCAGTTATATATATATGAAAAGTGTCCACATGAAGAATTAACGATTATCATGCGTCGATATATGATGCGAATTGCACAAACGCTAGCCGAGAAATCAGGTGCATCTGCGCTTATAACAGGAGAAAGTATTGGACAAGTAGCATCTCAAACGCTTCAAAGTTTAACGGCTACTAATGAAGTCTGTACAATGCCAGTTTTCCGACCTGTAATCGGATTTGACAAACAGGAAATTGTAGAGGTGGCGGAAAAAATCAATACGTATGAAACTTCCATTCAACCTTTTGAGGATTGTTGTACAATTTTTGTAGCAAAACATCCTGTCACAAAGCCGAACATTAATGTAATTAAGGCATCAGAAAGAAAGTTAGATGAAAAAATTGAAGAAATGGTAAAAATAGCCATAGATACAACAGAGGTGGTCGTATGCGAATAGCATCGACCTTTCTCAATCGTAAATAATGATAAGAAAAAAAGGATACAATGCACCCCCGCACGTACCCTTTTTTGCTACTGATATTTTTCCACTCAGCGGCCATGTATTATTTCTTATTTATTTAATAATATATGGATCAAGAATGGATAGAATGCCATCTACATTTTCTTCTGCATGAATATTTAAGTCGATTGGCTTAGATAAGTCCAAAGAGAAGATACCCATGATTGATTTTGCATCGATTACATATCTACCAGATACTAAATCAAAATCAGTATCAAATTTTGTAAGATCATTAACAAATGACTTTACTTTATCGATTGAGTTTAAAGAAATTTTAACTGTTACCATAATTCAACCCTCCTAGGTGAGATTAATTGTTTGAATTGCTAATCAAACTACCTTTATACTACCCATTAGGAGGATAAAAGTCAATATACAAATTATCTAAAAAAGACCGATACCTCTCGGTAAATTGTCAAACAATATAAAATAGTTTAATTGGAGCTGTATTAACAGCTCTGAACTTATAAAATACAGAGAAAATCTCCAGAGAAAGGATAAAGTAACATGAAAAAAGTGGCATTTCATACGTTAGGATGTAAAGTGAATACGTACGAAACGGATGCAATGGAGCAATTGCTTGTTGAACACGGATATGAAGTCGTTCCTTTTGAAGAAGGGGCTGATATATTATTAATACATGTTCCGTAACAAATATGGCAGATAGAAAATCACGACAGATGCTTCATAAAGCGAAAAAAATGAATCCAAATGCAATTGTAGTAGCAGCAGGATGTTATGTGCAGGCTGCACCACAGGAAGTTTTAGATGATGCGCGGGTAGACCTAGTAATCGGAAATAATAAGAAACAGGACTTAGTAAAAATTTTACAGGATTACTTCAATGAAAATCAGGAAGAAGCAGTGATAGATATCGCCAATACGAAAGAATATGAAGGCTTACAGCTTAAGCAGGTTTCCGACCATACGAGAGCGAATATTAAGGTGCAAGATGGGTGTAACCAATTTTGCAGCTACTGTATTATTCCGTATACAAGGGGGAGAGTAAGAAGCCGGAGAGTAGACGATATAATAGAGGAAGTTAAGCGTTTGGTTGCGCAGGGAACAAAAGAAGTCGTACTTACTGGAATTCATCTAAGCTCCTATGGAATTGATTTTGAAGATAAAAATACGAGTCTACTTTCATTAATTGAAGCAATTCATGAGGTAGATGGCCTAGAAAGAATACGCATTGGCTCTTTAGAACCGCGTATTATCACAGAGGAGTTTGCAAAAAGATTAAGTAGCCTTTCTAAAGTATGTCCTCATTTCCATTTATCGTTACAAAGTGGATGCAATGAAACATTGCGAAGAATGAATAGGAGGTATACGGCAGAGGAATACTATAGTAAATGCCAAATTCTGCGCGAATTCTTCCTACACCCAGCTATTACTACCGATGTTATCGTTGGATTCCCAGGTGAAACTGAGGAAGAGTTTATGGTCACAAAAGAGTTTTTGGATAAGGTGCATTTTTATGAAATGCACGTATTTAAGTATTCAAAAAGAAAAGGTACTCGTGCAGCAGAGATGGAAGAACAGATTCCAGAGCCAGTAAAGACAAAAAGAAGTAATCAATTATTAGCTATGGCTACTCAAATGTCAGAAGAATATAGAACATACTATATTGGGAAGGATGTTTCAGTTCTTGTAGAAGAGGAAACGCAGATTGAAGGTAAAAATTATATGTTGGGCCACACAAAAGAATATGTGAAAGTTGCCATTCCAGCAAACGTTGAACCAAATTGTATGATTGAAGGCAAAATTATTGATAAGTTATCCAATGAAATCTTGCTAATGAGTGTTTCTGAAAAATAGAAATGCGGATATCTTGCCAAACCACTTGCCGAAATGATAAAATTATATTACAATAAGTATATTAGGGTGCAAATCCCAGAAATTAAGGACGTGAGGATATGACAGATTTATCAAATACACAGTATTTTAAGGCTCCGCAAGAAAATCGAATTGGAGTTAGTGATGTGATAGAACAGGTATATAAAGCGCTTTCAGAAAAAGGTTACAATCCTATCAGCCAGATTGTAGGCTATATTATGTCAGGCGATCCGACTTACATTACAAGCTATAAAAATGCTAGAAGTTTGATTATGAAAGTGGAACGTGACGAGATCTTGGAAGAGTTAATGAAAAATTATATTGAGACAAAGATTAGCAACAGTCTATAATATGATGCCAAAGTTGAATCAGAGCTGTTGTTTGGATAGTAAGAAATGAGGGAATAATAGAGGAGATAGCTTAAAAAGGAAAACTGTCTGCTCTATGGTTCTTTGCGCTTCTTTGCTAGGATTGTTATATACACGTGACAGGAGATTATATGCGAATATTAGGTTTAGACTACGGTTCCAAAACGGTAGGAGTGGCCATAAGTGATCCATTGGGAATTACGGCACAGGCAGTAGAAACGATTGTCCGGAAAGAAGAAAATAAGCTTCGCCAAACTTTGGCACGCATCGAAGCTATTACAAAAGAGTATGAGGTGGAGTCTATCGTACTTGGATTCCCCAAAAATATGAATAATTCGATTGGCGACCGTGCAGAAAAAGCAATTGCATTTCAAGCTATGTTGGAAAGAAGAACAAGTCTGCCTGTAATTCTCTGGGATGAGCGGCTTTCAACTGTAGCTGCGGAACGCACTTTGATAGAAAGTAACATAAGAAGAGAACACAGGAAAGCCTATGTGGATCAAATTGCAGCTGTATTTATTTTACAAGGTTATTTGGATTCCCGTGGAATGAACAGTGTAGAAGGAGAATAATTAGCTATATGGAAGAAAAATTAACGTTTTATACAGATGATGGCGAAGAAGTTTCTTTCTTTTTATTGGAAGAGACAAAAATAAGTGGTGTGAATTATATACTTGTAACAGAATCAGAAGATGAGGAAGCAGATGCTTACATTTTTAAAGATACTTCCGATGCAGAATCAACGGATGCTATTTATGAAGCAGTTGAAGACGAAGCTGAATTGGAGGCAGTTTGGAAAGTATTTGCTGAATTACTGGAAGGTGTAGAATTTCAATAATAGCTCACATTTTTCAGGAATGAGGTGTATGATAGTGAATGAAGCTGGATTTATTGCTCTATTAAAAGAAAAAGGACTAAAGGTAACCAATCAACGCCTCTATGTTTTGGAGGCGATTGCTTCCTGTGAAGGGAAGCATCTTTCCACAGAGGAAATTTATGATTTAGTAAGAGAAAAACATCCGGAGATTGGTTTAGCCACTGTTTATAGAAGCATTCAACTTTTGCTGGAACTTGAGATAATTGATAAAATAACCTTTGATGATGGATTTGTTCGTTATGAGTTACATTGTGAACCGGATGAAAAACACCATCATCATCATTTAATATGTCGTAGTTGCGGAAAAGTATATACATTTGAAGAAGATTTATTAGATACTTTAGAGAATAAAATACAGCAAAAATTAGGCTTTCAGGTTGTAAATCATGAAGTAAAGCTTTATGGATACTGTAAGGAATGCCAGGATAATAGCAGTAATGTAGAAGATAATAAAGAAATTAGTAATAAAAGCAAATAGAGTAGTATACGGAAATTACAAAGAAAAGAATAGATAAGAATCATAATAAGTGGAATAGTTTAGGTATATGGTGCGTGAATACCTATTTATTATATTACATAATAAGCGCGAGGGACGTTCGGTTTTGTACGTTCTTAATTGGCTTGTAAATAAACGGAGGTGCAATACTTGAA
>JBKTKK010000113.1:0-6869 GCA_047242405.1 Lachnospiraceae bacterium
TTTGATCTTTTCCCAAATTGGATCCAGATATTTTTTTCGCTCTTCTAGTTTCGTGTCAACATACTCCTTTAACTGTGTGGAAAACATAGGCTTCCTCCATTCCTTATTTTTCTTCTAATCCTTCGGCATAATAACTCGGTGCCAGCCCCATAACACGTTTAAAAGCTCTTCGAAATGTGAAGTCGCTACAATAGCCAACCGCTTCTGCCACATCTTTGACCGCAACCCGCGCCTTAAGCAATTCACAAGCTTTTTTAATTCTTTCATTTTCTAGATACTCACAAAAACTCATCCCAAAGAGAACTTTAAATTGTTTATACAGGTTATTTTTCTGTAAAACCCAGTTCCTCCGCCAACAAGTTTAAGGTGAAATTCTGTTTTTTGTAATGTTCTTCTACTTTATCAATCAAAAGTTTTTTTAACTGCTCTGCTTTTTCAGATTCTTTTTCTTTCTTCTTTTTTCTTAAAAATGGAAGAACGTCTTCTAATATCTCTTTCAACTGTGGCAGCGTTTCAGCCCTTTCTAGTTGTCTTATTGCTTTATCAAAATTTCTTTCCTCCTCACGTAAAGCACGTATAATTGTTGCTCGCACAAGGTCAATTAAGTGACTTGCCATAAGGACGGATAACTTTCGAAAGGTAAAATTCTCATATTCTAACATACGAAAAATATCCACAATTTCCATCTCATTTGCTTGCTTTATACACTTAACGAGAAGTAATTCAGTTTCTATTGGGAAAAACAGATTATCAAGATTTTTCGGCATCTCTTCTTTTTCCATCACAGTACGAATATCATGGAAAACTAAGTAATCCGTGATTTCTCTCGCATCATCATAGGCCGTTGCAATCTCTAATTGTTCGGATACCCCCCGCCCTATTCCCATATAAGACTCCAGATTTTTTTCTGCTAAAAGTACCTCCTTAAACTCCATAAGTGTATCTTTTATAATCGCTAGGGAATCTTTCTTTTTTACTGGAAAAATCATTGCGGCTCGGAATGGATCCAATTCACAATAATATTTTGGTAAAAGAATTCTTTCTTCACTAAGGTTCTTTAAACATAGACGAATATCATTGGACCATTCAATATCTTCATTTAAAAATGCATGTTTTATTGCAAGGACTGCAACATAGTATCCAGTTCCCTCTAATACGATATCGGCACTCTTTAAATCAAGGATCAACTCCTCCTTCCCAGCATACTCGCCCAATAGTAATTTTCGTATAACAGCGGAGCGCATAAAGTTTGTCTGCAATTTAAGGGTTGTCTGCCAATTCACTGCACTATCTAAAAGATAAGAGATTCCCTCCCAGATATTTTGAATTGTTTTTCCACCTTCCTGTACCGTACCAAATTCATCGTGATATCGGCTAAATGCCAGTACTACATTCCTCCTTCTCCTCCACAATTCAAGGCAAATAAAAATACCAATGCCGATGGAAGTGGCACAAAGAATTATGATAAGATATTTTATTGCACCAATTTGTCCCAATACCGTTTTTTTCGGTAAACATGTAATATAACTATAGGGATATACAGTATCTTCTACGGTACATACGATATATGTCTCGCCCTGAATCTTCCTCTCCCCTATTTCTTCTTCCAGAAAATCCGAAAAATCAAATTGACTTTCATCTAATAAATTATTATCTCCGTACACTGCCTTTTGAATCGAGCCACCAGAATCATTTCGTTCAATCATAAACACTATGCCATCCCCATTGATAAGATTGGAACTAAGCTGTCGATTGAGCAAGACATCACTTAATACAATTGCCAATGTGCCCTGTGCTTGGTTATTTGTGTTAAAAGGAAAGGACTGGGCTACGACTAACTTTTTACCTGTGACTTGATAGTTTTCAAGTAAGAGTACTTCCTGGTTATAATATTTATCGCGAAATAATTTCATAAGTTCTTCATACGTATCCTCGCTTAACTTACCTAATGAGTTATAGCCCCGCTCCCCGGAAGGGACGATTGCCATATTTTTTACGATATAGTCCCCTTCTTGGAAGAATATGTAGATATCTTCAATGGCCTCGTTAAACATCGTATAATCCGTCAACGTTCGGGTGTATTCGTAGACATCAAAAAAATTCTCTTTCGTTGTAATCTTGTCACATAACTCACGCAAAGAATTGGAACTACTAAGGTACACACCAAGATTGCCCGCTTCTTGTATACTCTGCCTGATTTCTAATGCGGTCATATGAAGCGATGTACTCACCTTTTCTTCTTGCATCGATAACAACAGATTCGATGCGGTAAAATAAATAATCAGGATGGACAACAACGGTATCGCTAGAATAGAGAAATAGGACACCAACAAGTTCATCGATAAATGATTAACTTTCGTATGAATCCTCTCTTTCACAGGCAAATTTTCTCCCTTTCCTTCGATTTCTATTATTTTCCATTATACTACACCGAAAGCCAGCTGACTAGAATGTGACCTTATTTTAATCATTAATTAATAGAGGGAACATTTATTATAAAAAGCGAAAAGGAGATGGCAAACCCATCTCCCCTATCGCAGACACAATCTATTCTTTCATTTCTACCTTTAGGACATAATCGATATCATCTGGAAGAATTGGATTGGGCCCAAGATTCGCAAATACAATATTGGGATAATCGCTATGTACCCAGCTCGTTGAAATTGGAATCTCAAACCCGGTTGCCAGAGACCGAATCTGTTTTACTTTGTCCTTAGTAAGACCGATTAGCGGAACTGGACCAATGGTGTTTTCAAACATATGGAAGTAATAGGTGTTTCCTTTTTTGGTCACCCTTCCATAATCTGGTTTTGGCACATCCGCCATGCCACATCCGTAAATGCTTTCGTAGTTTTTCTTCATCCACTTCCCTATTTGTTCTAGGATTGCTACTGACTCTGGAGGGAAATTTCCGTAGGCATCTGGACCTACATTTAGCAGCATATTTCCACCTTTTGATACACACTCCACGAGCTTTTTTATAATCATAGGAGCTGGCTTAAAAAATTTATCAGTTCCGTGATATCCCCAGTTGTTATTCATTGTAATGCAAGCCTCCCATACAAGTGGCTTTCCCTCCACATCAACTAGGCCATTGGGTGGAATAATCTGTTCCGGGCTAACAAAATCACCGTGGTACGCCGTTGGCTTACATGTGGCCAACGATCCCATTCCTTCCCCACTCGCTTCCAATCGGTTATCAATAACTACTTCCGGCTGTAAGGAACGCACCCGATTGATAAGTTTCGTTGCCTCCCATTTTTCCCCTCGCATATCATCGTAGGAAAAATCAAACCAGAGTACATCAATCTTTCCGTAATTGGTGCAAAGCTCCTCCACCTGTCGATGCATATAGGTAAGGTAACGGCTAAAATCCCGGTTTTCATTGCTACATTCTGACATTCCGCAAGGATTTCCGACGCCAAAATGAGGATAATCTTCGTGGTACCAATCCAATAAGCTAAAATATGGGCCCATCTGCCTTCTGCCCGTACGGCTTCCACATATTCCTTTACGAGATCCCTCCCAGCTTTCGTATTGGTCGATTTAAAGTCAGTATACTGACTATCAAAGAGACAGAACCCATCATGATGCTTTGCGGTAAGTACCACATATCTCATCCCCGCATCTTTAGCCGCCCTTGCCCATTTCTTTGGGTCATAATCGCGGGCATCAAATTCCTCAAAATATTTTTGGTATTCCTCCTTTGGAATCTCCTCGGTGCTGCGAATCCATTCTCCCCTCGCAGGGATGGCATATAGCCCCCAGTGAATAAACATACCAAACCTTGCCTCTTTGTACCATTCCATACGTTTCTTATAGACTTCTTCGTTAAACTGATACATCCTTCTCCTCTCTGTGTGTTGTGACACACGTTTGGCAGAACCACCTTTTGACATCCTGCCCTTTTCTCTTATTTTATCATAATCTTTCAAAAAATTAACCCTTAACTGCTCCAATCATAACCCCTTTTACAAAATATTTCTGTACGAATGGATAAATACATAATACAGGAACCGATGCCACAACAATCGTTGAATATTTTAATAAATCTGTTAATCCCCTTTGTGCTGCAATGGCAGATGCATCACTAACCATAGTAAAATCAATCTGATTTAAAATAAGGATATCCCTTAATACAATTTGAAGCGGCACAAGACTTTGATCTTTTAAATAGATCATTGCATCAAAATATGAGTTCCACTTTGCCACCCCATAATACAATACTAAAACCGCTAAAATTGGCTTGGAAAGGGGAATAACAATTCGTATTAAATATTTGAAGGGCGTACATCCATCTAGCTGCCCTGCTTCATACAATTCATCGGGTATTGAATTTACAAAGTAAGTGCGGCATATAATCATGTTGTAGGTGGACATTGCCGATGGAATTATCATTGCCAAACGAGTATTAATAAGGCCTAGCTTATTTATAAGCATATAGGTCGGAATTAATCCACCGCTAAAATACATTGTAAATACAAAAATCATGGCAACTTTATTCCTGGCAGTAAACTCTTTTCTCGATAGGGGGTAAGCACAAAGGACAGTCATAACAATGTTTACAAAAGTACCAGTTACCATATAAAAAAAAGAATTTGCAAAGCCTTTTATAATATTTTTATTTTTAAAAACAGCCTGGTATCCCCGGAGTGTTGGACGAACTGGAAGTAGCCACACTTCATTGCTTATTACAGCCTGTGGATCAGAAAAGGATGCACTTATAATGTAGATTAACGGTAACAAAACTAAAAATAACGCAAGCGTTAGTAATACATAAACGAGTGCGATAAATATTTTGTCCCCGATTGAAGCAGTTAAAAATTTATGTATGTTTTTCTTCATCGCTTTCCTCCTCCTTACCATAAACTAGTTTCGGTAATTTTCTTTGATATGTAATTAACTGTTACAAGCATTATAAAGCTTACAAGGGATTGGAAAACACCCGCCGCCGTAGAAAAACCATAATCCGCATTAACGAGACCGACCTTATATACAAAGGTGGCAATAACCTCTGACTTTGCAAGATTCATACTGTTTTGCATCAAATAAACTTTATCAAACCCAATATTAATAATTCCACCACAGGCAAAGATAAGCATCGTTACAATCGTTGGTCGTATCGCCGGTAAATCCACATGCCAAATACGCTGCATTCGACTTGCACCGTCTACAGTGGCAGCTTCCTTAAGTTCCGGACATACCCCAGCTAAGGCTGCAATGTAAATTATTGCAGCATATCCTGCCGTCTGCCAAACACCGCTCCATACATATAAACTACGAAACATTCCAGCGTCGCCAAAGAAGTTAAGCGGTCCAATGCCAAAAAGAGATAAAAACTTATTAATAATCCCTATACGCAAATCCGTCATCTGCATTAAAATGCCTACCATAACAACAGTCGAAATAAAATAAGGGGCATAGGTTACCATTTGAACTATTTTCTTAAATCTTATACTTTTAACCTCATTTAATCCAATCGCCAATAAAATAGGAATCGGGAAGCTGGCCAATAAACTATAAAACCCAAGCACAAGCGTATTCCAAATAACTTTTGAACTGGAAGGAGATAATAAAAACTGCTTAAAATATTGTAAACCAACCCAATCACTTCCGAATATACCTTTCCGAATACTATAGTCTTTAAACGCAAGTACAATACCGCCCATTGGTATATAAGCAAATACGATGGCATATAGAAGTGGTATTGCAATGATCACCCAAAACTGCCAGTTCGAGTTTTTCATTTTTTTCTTTTTTTGCACCGCTTTCTTTGTTAATGCTTTCAAGGACTTCCTCCCTCCTTCTATTCGCTTCGAAGTAAGAGGGCAGCACTTGCCTCTGCCCTCTTGCAGTTAATTATTCTCCTGATTGTCTTTCATATGCAGTCTGGTAAACTTCTAGAAGTGTTGGTAGGCCTAAGTTGTCAAACTCTTTTACAAATTTATCCCAGTCTGTATCTAGGTCTTTCTTTCCAGTAATAAACGCTACCCTATTTTCTTCAATATAGTTTTGAACTTCAACGCCTATTGTCTGGATTTTCGTCGCTTCTTCATCGGTCAGTCTTAAATAAGGCAGGACGTCCCAATCCCCTTCTTTTTGCGCGTAGGGCTCCATTTTTTCCTTTGTTGACTCATATAAAAGTTTTTCCAAACCGACGGAAGTACCAACGTCAATATTTTGATCTGCAGCTTCCCCTAAACGGAAGGCTGTAGGGAAATATCTTACCTGTAAATCTTGCCAGTCATGGTTTTGCGCCTCTCCAGAATATGGATTTAGCACCTGATAAAGAGCTGGCTCTCCGTTTAAACCTTTCATTCCCTCTGGATTAAGCACCCAGTCCTTTCCTTCTTCCGGTCCATAATGGGACGATAAAGCTCCCTCCGTCGTAAAGAAATAATCAATCCAACGAAGTGCCGCTTCTGGATATTTACATTTATCTGTTACAAAGAACTCTCCTATCCCCACACTATTATATTTCATATGGGTAGCTAATCTCGTTCCATCTGGTCCAGCAATTGGCGCCATAACCTGATAATGGCGATACGTTTCATTGTTACTGTCTGCATCAAAGTGGTTGGAGATTGTTCCAGCCGGTAAAAATAAGACTGGTTCCCCTTCTTGATTTGCTAAAGACCGAAGCTGCTCT
The DNA here is from genome assembly GCA_047242405.1 of Lachnospiraceae bacterium. GTDB lineage: Bacteria > Bacillota > Clostridia > Lachnospirales > Lachnospiraceae > Fimimorpha. The sequence continues at coordinate 6,650 of JBKTKK010000113.1, forward strand.
TCTGTCTGTGTAAAGTTCCCATCATAAATGGCTCCCAAATCATACAAACGCTTCATATAGCGTAAGGATTCTCGATACTCTTCTGTTGTTACAATTGTTGCTACCTCCCCTTCTGGATTTAAACCAACCTCTACACTGTAATCCTGGGTAGATGCAGGGGAAAGAATAACTGCGTTTGTAATCCACTCATCAAATCTGTTATGCCATCCAGATTTTGCTC
>JBKTKK010000114.1:0-6863 GCA_047242405.1 Lachnospiraceae bacterium
TCGAACTTGTATTGATTCTTGGCACCAAGTCATTGCATTAAACCAAAATACAATGGAAAAGTTAAAAGTGGAATCCAAACGCTACGAAACATTACGTCAAGAATTGGCTTCTTTATTAAAAGAACACGGCTTTACACAAGAAAGCTATAATAGCCCGCACTTAAGCGTGGAGGAAATAAATAAAGCACAAATGGATTTGCGCCGCTATCACGAACAAATCCATGCTTTAAAAGAGCGAATTACACTATTAGAGTCTGAATTATCGTTTAGAGAAAAATTTGACCTTTCAAAAAAGGCAGCAGCATTGAAACAATTGCAAGAAGAAATGAATATAATTCAGTATCAACGCGATCAAATACTTATTTCCGTAAGCAGGAATGAACAGGCCTATCGTTCCATTTCCGAAAAGTTAAAACAATGTGCACGATTAGAAGCAGATTACGGTATTATTAAAGATTTAGATAATGCTGCCAACGGGAATAATCCACGTCGACTCACTTTTGAAAATTATGTGTTGGCGGCTTATTTTGATGAAATTTTACAAACAGCTAATTTACGTTTAAAGTCTATGACAGGGGGGCGATACCAACTGTATCGTACGGAAATGGTGGAAGATAAACGAACAAAGGAAAGCCTTAATATAGAGGTGCTTGATAGCTTTACTGGAAAGCGACGTCCTGTTACAACCCTATCCGGAGGCGAATCATTTAAAGCAGCATTGTCCCTAGCCCTCGGTATGTCCGATATGATTCAATCCAATATTGGCGGAATACAAATTGATACCTTATTTATTGATGAAGGCTTTGGTTCCTTAGACAGTGAATCCTTAGACCAGGCGATTCATACACTTATCGAATTGGCTGGAAAAAACCGCTTTATCGGTATCATCTCCCATGTCGATGAGCTAAAAGAACGGATTGATAAGCAACTATCAGTCTCTAAGACGAATCAAGGAAGCACCTTAAAAGTAATCTATTAGAAAGGGGGAGCCTTTGCTCCCCCTTTCCATATATTCATGCAGCAATGACAGAACTTCCTTTTAAAGAATCCTCTCAATTTACATACACATTTAACTCATGCAGCGCTCTTGTAGCACAAATATAAAGCATCTGCTTTTCGTCCTTATATAGCGCTGGTACAAGCACATGAACGGCATCAAATTCTAATCCCTTTGCCAAGTAATAAGGGGAGATGACGACTCCTTTATAAAATCGGTCAGTATCTTTCGTTAACAGTTGTACTGGCATATGATTCAATTCTTCCCCATTGCTTTGATTCCAATCTAACATGAAACTTTGATACAATTCCTCTGCATCTTTTGCAGTTCGACAAAGTATCCCATAGGTTTCAAATTCTGGATGAATTTTCTCCTGATCTTTTAAATTGCTTGCTATCTTTATCGTTACTTCTTCTTTTGCTAAACATTCTTGAATCTCTGGTTGCTTCCCATGTCTTTTCACATATTCAATTCCTGTTAAACCAATTAAATTAGAAGCAAAACTAGATATTTCAAAAGTTGACCGGAAACTTTTTTTAAGCTCTACTTTTTTCATATCCTTTCCTAGGATTTTAGGAAGATAGGAAAGTACATCAGACTTTTCTTCCGTTAATGTTTGCGCCCAATCTCCCAATATCGTCATTGGGCAGTGAAACACTTTTTGAATAATACAATACTGCAAATACGAGTAATCTTGCATTTCATCAATAATTAGATGCTTTATAACCTTTCCTTTTGGTGCACCTTCTAACAAATATTTTAAATATAAGATCGGATATACATCTTCATATGGTATTTTTCGCGCCTCAGTATTTATTGGACGCTCTCCATTGGAAATTAGAAAACGGTTGTATAATGTCAGAATATCCTTCGTTTCATAAAGATTTTCAAACTTTTCTTTAATTATAATCGTTTCCACTTCATCATAATTTTTTCCATATAAAGTCTCAAAGGAATCCAGAAAATAATCTGCAACCATTTCCATGCGTAGAAGGAGGGGATAGTCGGGAAACTTTTCATAATAATATCTACTAATCTCTTCTGCCGTGACATTAAAGCTTAAATGGGTCCGTTTTTCTCTCCCCATCTTATCTTCACCGCCCCTCACTACCTTATTAAAACTTATGTCCCTTATCCTTATTAGATTCACTTCTAGATCAAGGACGAAGCCCCACAGTGCCTCTACATAAGCTTGACTTCCCTTTCTTTGAAATGCCTCTTTTCGTTTTAGGGCTTTCTCGTTTTTGGAAAGAAGCGTAAATTCAAGAAAATTATAATACGCTTCCGTCTCTCCGATTCCCTTTAATTCTTTTTGTGCATATGCATCAAAGGTCATCTCTAATATATTTTCCTCATTTAATTCTGGTAATATATGGGATATATAATCTGAAAATATACTATTTGGTGACAAAATCAGCACATCACTCGCCTTCATATCTTTTCTATGATGGTAAAGCAAATACGCAATTCGATGTAATGCCACCGATGTTTTACCCGAACCAGCGCTCCCCTGTACGACTAATACCCGGTCTTTTTCATTTCGGATAATTGCATTTTGTTCTTTTTGTATTGTTGTAACGATACTTTTTAACTTTGCATCTGCACTTTGGGATAGCTCAGCCTGCAGTATCTCATCGTCAATTTTTACATCATTTTCAAAAAAATAAATGAGCTTTCCATTTTTAATTTTATACTGGGCCTTGTTTTTAATTTCTCCCCGTATTTGACCACCAGGCGCCAAAAAAGAAGCCGCCCCAGAGTCATAATCATAAAACAAGGAAGAAATTGGAGCCCTCCAATCAAATACGAGAGGAATCGCTCCATTTCTTTCCGAAAAGTTACTAATACCGATATAATAACGTTCTACCTCATCCTCATCCTCATATTGGAAATCTATACTTGCAAAATAGGGAGAATTTTTCATCATTTCATACGTATGGCGTTGCTTAATTTTATCTGCCTTTGAATTTACTTCTCTTAATAGCATTTGTTGGTTTGTGTAATTTTCATATCCAAATTCGTCAAACTCGCTATAGTTTTCCCAGTAGTAATCGTGCATTTCATTAATTTCTTTTTCACTTATATCCAACTCTTGGTCAATAGAAGCAATGGCAGTTGATAAAAGCTTTACGACTTTTTCTAAATATTGTTGCTGTTCCATAAATCCTCCTCTTGATTAACCCTGACTTATTACAGATCCAAACTCTTTTATTTTTAGTTAAAATTAAGTGGCTATGGGCACGATGCTCATAACCACTTGATTTTTTTGCTCCCTATTGATAAACCTTTATACCGATAATAAAGTCATCCTGCTTTACCCCATCGATATACGCATACTCATTCGGATCTTTTTTAAAGACCGGATCTCCCATCCATATACCTAACTTCGCCTCTCCCTCAATTTCAGTTAATTGAAGTACGATACGATAATAAGCTCCATCGGTCACCTTTATATTCGGCTTTAATGTGACCCACTCATCATTTTGTACCCACGAGGAAGTTTCTAATTCCTCTTTATATAAAACCTTATTTGATTCATACTCCTCAATGCGCACTTCTAAAGTCGCTACATTTTCCCACTCATTTGGTTTCATTGGTAACTGTATCATGCCAATTTCATCGCCTTCTGACCGTATTACCTGACCAACTTCCTTTCCCTCTGATAAAGAATCTTCTAATCCATAAGAGGCTGGAACACCAAATGTCTCAAATGGGGGAAGGAAATAAACTGCCAAACAAATAAGTGCCGGAACTACAAAAATCGCTACACCTATATAAAACCTCGCACGAATCCAACCGATACAATCATCTACATTTGCAGAAAAATCTTCCACACAGTACTTCGGATGTTTAAATACTGCATACACAAGTATAATCACACTAATCATAGAAAGGCACATGGCAGGATCTAACACGCCAATTATGTCTTTCATCATTAGTTTGGTACCAATCGTCCCGTTTAAAAGTACTCGGAATATACCATTATTTAACATGGCCTGATCTACATTTTCTGGTATCATTGACACATTAAAAATGGTAAAGAAAAGCATAAATAAAAGGTCAATTGCCATAAATATCTTTGTGTCTTTATGAATAAATGCACTAATAACCCAGAATGGTACGGCTAGCAAAAGCCACTGTGGGTGCCATTTACACAGACCAAAAATTGCAAAGAACACTAGGCAGGTTAAATAAAATGTCCATTTGACTAGCTCTTTTTTCGTTTGTATCCTTGTAAAGTATGCCAATGCGCAAACAAATCCAAAAACAAGTATTACAAGGCTAACGGTATACTGCTCTTGTCCTAAACCAAAACCAGTAAATATACCCGCGTTAAATATATATCCTGTCGGATTATCCCCTTTACTACCTATACCAAATGCGTAGTTTTTAAATGTTTCGCTACCCGAATACAATAAAAACTCTACCGCATAAGGAATCATTACAAAAATACAGCTACGGATTATTTTCCAAATATCCTTACACTTTAACAACAGCAAAGGAAGGAAAATTAAAAGAGCCGTATACTTAAAGGTAATAGCCAAGCCAAAAAATAGAACAAATTTAAAATCTTCATCTTTTAAGTAATAGTAAACACCTAATAAAACGAAGAAAAGCATAAACACATCATATTGGCCAAATATGAATTGTGCATAAAAAGCAATTGGCATCGTTAAACAGGCATAGGTACATAATTTTGACTTTTTCGTTCCCATACCGATTAAGCTGCATATTTTATAAATAATAATACCCGATATCAAATAGACGGCACAAGGTAGAATTTTCGCCCACATAATGGCGATAAATGGTAAGGCAGTATCCATAGGAACTTTAACGATACCAAGTAAACGGATTGGAATATTCCAGATAGCAAATAAAATGTACGTAGATGGCATATAACTTGGATGAATTCCAAATGAAGCATCGTAATCATAAAAATCCAAAATATGCCCATTTAAATATCCAAAACTAGATCCTGCTGTGTGTAGTAAATCTCCCTGTTGGAACGCAAGAAAGCAGAAGGCTGCAATAATCAAAAATAATATATAATCTATCTTTGTAAGCGGTGCCTCTGCAATGTTAATTGAAGAGAAATTAAATTTCTTTTTCATTTTTCCTCCTTGTACGTTTCTTTCCCGATAAGGCGTAGAAACCCATTGCAGTAATAATAAAGAACTTTAGTATGTTTATGATAAGTAAACCATATGCAATCCCCCATAGTCCCCATATTGCTATCCCTGGAACTACGATAAGGAAAAATAAAATAGCATATACAATTCCTAAGTACATTTGATACTTTTCATGAGCAAACCGTAGAACAACAACCATCATTGTATTTGAAATAAAGAAAAAAACTTGGCTTGCATTGGCAACCAGAAATAATTGCTTCGCTGTATCATACAAATCCGGATACAAGATTGCAACAAGTATATGGGATACTATCATACTCCCCCCAACAATTACTGTAGCAACGGCTAAAAGCGCTCCTGTTACAGCTAGAAACATCTTTTTCGTAATCCCCCCCTTATACTTTGATAAGTGACCAACGATTACACCGTTTAGAGGAGTCGTAAGTAAGGCGACAATCTTTCCTACTAGTGTTGCCACATAAAAGGTAGTAGTGTCTCCAGGTCTTGCAAAAAAAGGAATTAAAATACGGTCCGAATAAGAAACAAAATCCGATAAAAAATATGCACCGGAAAGGGATAGCATGGATTTTACATTCTCTTTATAGTGGGGTGACCGTTCCCAAAAAGGCGGTTTAAATATATCCCCTTTCCATGTCACAAATAAAACAGCCGCCATTTCTCCAAATAATAAAATAAGGGCCCATGACTGTGTAAAAGGAAATAATAGGACACCAACTACATAACCGATCGCAATTAATATATAATACCAAAAGAAGCCACTATAATTAACATGAAGCCGGTATTGTACATCTCCATAATAGCGCACAATGGTCATTATCATTAACAACCCAATAAGGATAAACGAAACTATGCGAAAAGACTGACGTATGAACAAGGCTGCCAGAGTTACCACACAGGCAAGAATGGCTACTTTGCATAAAAAAGAATTATAATCACCGTTTTTCGATTCTCGCTTTGTTGTAATAGCCATTCGTGCATAATTCGTACCCGATCCAAAAGAGGATGCCATTAGTCCAATAAGGGCAGTGAAAAATAAGAAGGTATCACATTCTGCCTGTCCCAATTTTCGATTGATAAAAGGAGTAACGATAAATTGTACAACTCCATTCATGGCCACTAACCCAGCTGTTCCATAGATTAAATCAATAATAATCTGTTTCATATAACCTTTTTTCATATTATTTTCCTGTTTCCCATATTTTCACATGTTCTAAGTCACAATGGCTAATGACCCGTTCTTCTTCTGGGGGTAATTGCATATAGTCACCGTAAATTGTTTTTAATACAAGATCCCATTCCTTCGGCGCAGGAAACCATTGGCCATCCAATGTCACTTGTGTATCTTTTGCAAACCATCTTTTATCATATACTAGCTTTATATCTTGAATTAAAAAATTACTATAATAGCAGCGATGCTTTTTCTTATTCTTATTTCTACCAGATACGGCCAATTTATCATGCCATTTCAATATAGTTTCTGCAGAGAATAATTTTCCTATCGTTGAGAGTAGTTGTACTATAATTTTGGAAGCACCATGATACTTTTCCATATCCAGTCGATATCGGTGCCCCATAGCCATCCCATATACAGCAACCAAAGCTGCGTGGGTTAGTTTATGGATAAATTCATTATCATGCATATCATCGATGATAAAAATATCCACTACAATGTGATTATTCATTCCGTCGCCATAAAAACGCTCTTCTTCGCTGTC
>JBKTKK010000115.1:0-5850 GCA_047242405.1 Lachnospiraceae bacterium
GGCCGGCTTCTTCCAATACTTTCACATGGGCCACTGCACTAGACTGCGGAAGGGAGAGGGTTTCTGCAATTTCATTAATATTTCGATTTCCCCTACAGAGTAGTTTTAAAATAGCAATTCGCACATCCGAAGATAAAGCTTTCCCTATTTGCGCTAATTTTGTCTCGTTATCCAAATTAAGTTCAATACTTTTCATTTCTTCTTCCTACTATTCTTTCTCACCCTTGCATCTGTTAACATTTATTTATATCAGCATTTCTGTTTTATATCAATTTTTATGATTTGAATATAGCATATGCCCCTCTATTTGTAAATACATTTTTATCCAATATGTTCCATCTTTGTTCCCATGTAGTGTACAAAAAACCGCTTTCTGATCATTATCAAAAAGCGGTTTCCTCTATTCAACTTATTCCATTTCAGATAAAAGTTTTTCTACACTTACAAGCTTTACGCAAAGAGTAAACAATTCCGAAGCTGTTTGTAAATCAGAAACAGATGGGAAGGTAGGCGCAATACGTATATTGCTATCATGTGGGTCTTTTCCATAAGGATAAGTTGCGCCAGCTGGTGTCATAACAACACCGGCTTTTTTGCATTTTGCTACAATTTCCTTTGCACATCCATCGAAAGATTCAAAAGAGATGAAGTAGCCACCTTTTGGTTCCGTCCAAGCGCCGATTCCAAGCCCTCCTAATTCTCTTTCTAATATAGTAAGTACCATTTCAAATTTTGGTCTGATTATGTCTGCATGTTTTCTCATATGTTCGACCATTCCATGAATGTCTTTGTAATAACGAACATGACGAAGTTGATTTACTTTATCGTGACCAATTGTCTGTATTGATAACTGTTTCTTTATATCTACTAAGTTATTTGCAGAAGTTGCAATTGCAGCTACACCAGAGCCTGGAAAGCTAATCTTGGAAGTAGAACAGAATTTATAAACCATATCTGGATTTCCAGCGCGTTTGCATTCTGCGATAATTTCGATTAAATAATCTTGATCATTATCATACAAATGATGTACTCCGTACGCGTTATCCCAGTAAATTCTAAAATCTTTCGCAGCTGGTTTTAATCTTGCAAAGCGACGAACGGTTTCATCACTATAAGTAATTCCCTGTGGATTGGAGTACTTTGGTACACACCAGATTCCTTTAATCGCTTCATCTTCACTTACTAACTTTTCTACGATATCCATATCTGGACCGGTTGGTGTCATTGGCACGTTAATCATTTCAATACCAAAATATTCGGTAATCGCAAAATGTCTGTCATACCCTGGTACTGGACAAAGGAATTTCACCTTATCAAGTTTACACCAAGGAGTATTACCCATTACACCATGTGTATAAGAACGGGAAATAGTATCGTACATAACGTTTAAGCTGGAATTACCGTAAATGATAATATTTTCTGGATGTACTTCGATCATGTCGCCCAATAATTCTTTTGCTTCTTGAATCCCATCCAGTACGCCGTAATTTCTGCAGTCCGTTCCGTCATCACATTTTAAATCAGAATCACTGCTTAAAACGTCCATCATTCCCATAGAAATATCTAGCTGCTCTACGCATGGCTTTCCTCTAGACATGTCAAGCTTTAATCCCTTGGACTGATACTCTTTGTAACGGGCATTTAATTCGCTTTTCAACTGTAATAGTTCTTCTTTGCTCATCTCTTTGTACGATGCCATTTCTTAAACCTCCTAAAATTCTAAGATACGACTATTTCTCACCTTAAATTAGCATAGTCGCGTTAACAGACATTTTATACCATACTATTTTATTTTTCAAGTGAATTTTCTGTTTTCTATGATTTTTTAAAATAATTCTAATAATTTATTCAACTATCAGCCCAGTAAATATGTCTCTGTTGGTCTGTAAGACTTTCTACAAACTCATACTTTAGCAATAAAAACTCATCAAATTCTTTCAATATATGGTATAAAACCGCCCGAGTCTCAAATTCCGTTCGAGTCTTTGGTAAGGGTTGCTCTTTCATATGGGTAAAAATTTCTTCTAAATCCTTCCGCAAGTGTGTAACATTATTATATTGATGTAACGTTACCGCTATTTCTTTCATGAATTTTGAAATTACTTTCGCCTGCACAGGAACGAAGTTTAAACTATGAATTGATTGATGAATATCGGTCAGTATCGCTAACTGACTTTTTCGCATTTCCATATATTCAATATAGTACTTTGCGTGAGAATAAAACGTATTATTCATATTCTCAAAAGAACGCCCCAGCGCTTCTTCAAGATGTTGTGACAATAAGGAAAGCCTTATTGTATCTTCCTCACTTTTATCAATTTGTAATATATACTGTGCCATCTTTTCTAATAAGTCTTTGAACTCTTCTTCGACAAATCCAATATCCTTTTGAATGGCACGGTTTAATTTTGGAATATAAAGATTGAGAATTATGGCGATTCCAACTCCAGTTATAAGAAGCATCATCTCATTTACAATAAATAACGGTGTAAAACTTGCCTTTATTAAAAAATGTGTTGCGATAACTGCATTTACTGATAGAGCTGCCTGCCAGCCAAATAATTCACTGAATCCTGTTAAAACAAGAAGCAATACTCCAAATGCAAGTAGATGAAAGTGAATGCCTTGATAAAAAAAGATTAAACATAAAAGAATAGTAACTACCAATGAAATTGCTCTTTTTAATGCAAGCGTAAATGTCTCTTTTTTCGTATTTTGTATTGTAAGTAGCGTAATAATACCTGCACTAGTTGCATTTTCTAATCCTAGCAGTTCTGCAATCATAATGGATAAACTGCTTCCTATTGCTATCTTAAAAATTTTAAGCCATTTCACCTGATTGAAATCAAAGTATTTTTTTAGGCCCAAACGCCGACTCCTCCTTGCATGTATTTTATATCCTTAACTGGTAATTCTAACCTAGGACATATTAATTATACATTCTTTCGCATGTTGGGGCAATATTTAACTAACATTCATCCCTATTTTTACTTTATCGCATCTAAAATAGAGCAGATGTATTTGCATACTGGTTCAACACAATTCCTACCATATTGTTCAACTATTTTTACGATAGCGCTTCCAATAATAACGCCATCCGCCTTTTGCACCATGTCCCTTGCTTGTTCTGGTGTAGAAATTCCAAATCCAATTGCACAAGGAATATTCTTTTCTGCCTTTACCAAGGCTACCATTTCTTCAATTCCCTCTGCAAAATACTGACGTACACCGGTAACTCCCATGGATGAAACACAGTACACGAATCCTTCTGCCTCTTTTGCAATCACCTTAATTCGCTCCTGGGAAGTTGGGGCGATCAGGGAAATTTGCGTAATGTCATAGGTTTTACATACGTCACTTATCACATCCTTTTCTTCAATGGGTAAATCGGGAACGATAATCCCGTCTATCCCACACGCTTTTGCAGCCTCCATAAATCGTTCGACCCCATAGGTATATACCGGGTTTATATATGTCATAAAAGCTAGGGGAACGTCGGTCTCTTTTCGCACTTCTCTTACCATCTCAAATATTGTATCGGTCGTCGTCCCTGCCGCGAGAGCTCGTTCATCCGCTTTTTGGATTACCTCTCCCTCTGCCACTGGATCCGAAAAAGGTATCCCAATCTCGATTATTCCTGCACCGCAGTTTGCCATAGCTACAATTAACTCCTTTGTTACGGATAAATCTGGATCCCCTGCCGTAATAAATGGAATTAATATTTTTTTATTCTGAAACGCTTCCTGTATTCTATTCATAGATTTCAACCCCCCTGTATCTGGCAATTGCAGCCACATCTTTATCTCCTCGACCGGATAAATTTACAACTACGATCTCTTCCTTATCTAAGGTTGGCGCAAGCTTTAACGCATAGGCCACTGCATGGGCACTTTCAATGGCAGGAATAATCCCTTCCGTTTTTGACAAGTACTCAAAAGCGGCTACCGCCTCTTCATCGGTAATGGGCACATATTCTGCTCTGCGCTCGTCATATAAATTTGCGTGTTCTGGACCTATTCCGGGATAATCCAAGCCAGCAGATATAGAATATACTGGAGCAATCTGTCCGAATTCATCTTGGCAGAAATAAGATTCCATTCCATGAAAAATACCCGGGGTTCCTGTCGCAATTGTCGCTGCCGTCTCTTTCGTATTCACCCCACGTCCAGCTGCTTCACAACCGATAAGACGAACACTCTTCTCTTGAATAAAGTCATAAAATAATCCTATGGCGTTACTACCGCCTCCTACACAAGCAATTAATGCAGTTGGAAGCTTTCCTTCTAAAGCTAACATCTGCTCTTTTACCTCTTTTCCAATAATGCTTTGAAAATCCCGTACAATTGTTGGAAACGGATGAGGCCCCATAACAGAACCTAACACATAATGGGTGTCCTCCACCCGTGCTGCCCATTCTCTTAACGTTTCATTTACTGCATCTTTTAGTGTTTGTGTCCCGCTTGTTACCGAATGTACATTTGCACCTAATAACTTCATTCGAAATACATTAAGGGCTTGCCGATCTGTATCCTCTTTTCCCATGTAAATATCACATTCCATTCCCATTAGTGCCGCTGCTGTCGCCGTGGCAACGCCATGCTGGCCCGCCCCTGTTTCGGCTATAACCCTTGTTTTGCCCATTTTTTTTGCCAACAACACTTGCCCCAAAACATTGTTGATTTTATGCGAACCTGTATGATTTAAGTCTTCTCGCTTTAAGTAAATCTTTGCTCCCCCTAAATCTTTCGTCATTTTATCCGCATAGTATAAAAGGGAAGGGCGGCCAGCATAATTACGTAGCAACTCATCTAATTCTTGTAAAAACGCCTCGTCTTTTTTATAACACTCATAGGCCTCTTCGATTTCAATTACTGCATTCATTAACGTTTCTGGTATAAACTGCCCACCGTGAGTTCCAAATCTTCCTTTTTTCATATTTCCCCTCTTTTCTGCGCCATTAACACGCATAAAATTTTCTATTTATCTGCTACCTTTCACGACTGCCGAATAATATTTACCATCGCTTCCATTTTTTCTCTATCTTTTCCCCCATCTGTTTCAACGCCGCTGCTTACATCCACGGCATATGGGTTACATCTTAAAAGTACAGCGGATAGATTTTCTTTTGTTAAACCGCCAGCTAAAAAGAATGGTTTTTTCATCGAAGGAATAAATGTTAAATCAATCTGCTTTCCGGATCCCCCGTACTGTCCTGAAACGAAGGCATCCAGGAGTAAATAGTCACAGGGAAGTTGTTCTGCCTTCATAATCTGCTCCGCACTTTGTACCCGAACTGCTTTTATAATTGGTATACCAAGGGACTTCTGAATTTCTATTATTTCTTTTTCTGATTCATCTCCATGTAACTGGACCATATCAATGATGTGTTCCTTACCAAGGGCAATAATATTTTCCGGACTCTCATTTACAAAGACGCCTACAGATAAAATGTTTTTGTCCAATCTTTCTTTTAGCATTCTTGCCTTCTCTACCGTTACCTGCCGTTTACTTGGTGCAAAAACAAACCCTATAAAGTCTGGCTTTATTATATTAACTGCCTCTATGTCTTTCAGACGAGTCAACCCACAAATTTTAATTTTGGGCAATTAAATCTCCCCTTCCCCTCGTAAATATGCAAGCATCTGCTTTTTATCGCTACTTTTCATAAGCGTTTCCCCAATTAAAACACCATTTACCCCTGCCTCTTTTAATATTTTAATTGTATCCGGTGTCTGTATTCCACTTTCCGCAACGTAAGCAATGTCTGTTGGAACAAAATCCCGTAATCGAATACAATTTTCAATATCCACTTCAAATGTTTTTAAATTCCGATTGTTGACTCCAATAATC
>JBKTKK010000115.1:5860-6849 GCA_047242405.1 Lachnospiraceae bacterium
CCAAGTCCACGGCAGATTGAAAGATAGGCTTCCATTTCCTTCGTTGTTAATAAGGCGGCTATGAGCAGCACAGCGGAAGCACCTAGAACTTTCGCCTCATATATTTGATACGCATCTACCGTAAAATCTTTTCGTAGCACCGGTATTTTTACATCGGAAGCAATCTCCTTAAGATATTGATCGCTTCCTTTAAAATATAAGGGCTCTGTAAGTACAGATATGGCAAGCGCACCTGCCCCCTCATATTCTTTTGCAATCGAGCGATAGGGAAACATATTTGCTATTATTCCTTTTGAAGGAGATGCTTTCTTTACTTCGCAAATGAAGGAAATATCCCCCTCTTTTAAGCCTTTATGAAAATCTTTTCCTCCATCTCCCATTGGCATCCCATGGGCCATCTGCATCATTCGTTCTAGCGGTATTTTTATTTTTGCCTCTTCAACCCGTAATCGGGATGAGTGGGCCAGTGTATCTAAAATCATCTTTGCTCCTTCCTAAACGGCATTGGATACACGAATAAAGGACGCTAACTGCTCATAAGCCTTGCCACCATCAATAAGGTTCTGTGCCATTTTTACACAATCCCTCAACGTCCGATTACTGTACCCCATATAAAGGCAAAGTGCGGCATTTAATACGACAATATCACGCTTTGGCCCCTTTTCACCCTTTAATATCATCCTGGCGATGTTGGCATTTTCTTGTGGGTCTCCTCCAACTAAATCCTCTGACATGCAAAGAGAAAAACCAAATTGTCTTGGATCTAGAAAAAAGCTATTTATTTTTCCCTCGTTAACTTCACAAACGGTGGTCGAAGTACATAAGGTCACTTCATCTAAGCCATCATGCCCGTGTACAACCATTGCTCGCTTTACCCCCAAATTTGCCAAAACCCTTGCCAATGGTTCTACTAGATTTTCATCATAGACACCTAATAACTGTAAATTAGCGCCTGCCGGATTTGCTAATGGCCCTAATATGTTAAATAT
>JBKTKK010000116.1:0-6783 GCA_047242405.1 Lachnospiraceae bacterium
GCCCAACTGGCGGATAAATTCATACTTGCATTGGATAAAAGTTCTTCTTCTTTTATATGTGCATAGACTGGAATTTTTTAAAATTCTTTTAACGCCCCTGATGCTGTCATATGATCGAAATGTCCATGGGTTAATAAGATTGCAACAGGCTTTACTCCTAACTCCTTACATTTTTCTATTATACGATTTGCCTGATCTGCAGGGTCTATAATAATTACTTCCTTTGTTTCTTTATTGGATAGTAAATAGCAATTGGTTGATACCATTCCTAATACCATCTGATCTATCTTTAAATTACTCATACTTTGCTTTTTTCTCCTTTCAAAAAAACCAGTTAGCACAACTGCCACCTACGGTTGCCTACCTTACCGATTGGATGGGGCTATTGCCAACTGGCCCACACAAGAATCAGCCAGTTGTTCTCTCAATATCAATAACACTCTCTACTGACATTAATTTCATAATTAGCTGATTTAGTTCTTCTATTCCACCTATATCAAAGGTCATAACAATTGTTGCTTTTCCTTGTTTGCTCGTACGAACATTCATAGAGGTAATATCAATTTGACGCTCTGTAAATATTTTTGATATATCCACAAAAATTCCCAAACGGTTATTGGCATAAATCTGGATTTCTGTTGAATACTTCTCTTTTACAGCCTCGTCCTTTTGTACTTGCCATTCTGCATCAATTAAACGAATCCGTTCCGACTCCGGCAAACTGATAATATTAATACAGTCAGTACGATGTATGGATACCCCTCTTCCCCTCGTCACAAAACCTACAATTTCATCTCCAGGAACAGGGGAACAGCATTTTGAAAAACGAACAGCAATATCGTGGACACCTTTTACAACAATGCCACTTCTGGATTTTTCCTTCGGACGTTCCTTCACTTCCGATGTTGCTTCTAAAACGGCACTGTCTGTAAGAACCTTCTTATTTTTCTTTTTATATTCTTCCTGTAATTTATTAACGACCTGTCCTTCTTTTAAACCACCATGGCCAACCGCTGCTAATACAGAGTCCCAATCTCGAAAACCGTACTTAACCATAACTGCCTGCATAAATTCTGGCTTTAATAAGTCACTAAGTACAATTCCCTTTGCCTTACCATAGGCATGCAACAATTCTTTTCCTCGGACAATATTATCTTCCTTTAACTCAGCCTTAAACCACTGATTAATCTTATTTTTGGCTTGGGTACTTTTAACAAGATTTAACCAATCGCGGCTTGGACCTTTTGAATTTTGGGACGTTATGATTTCAATTCGGTCACCATTTTGTATTACGTAATCAATTGTCACTAATTTCCCATTCACGCGTGCACCGACCATTTTATTCCCCACTGCTGAATGTATGCTGTATGCAAAGTCAATGGGATTTGAGCCTGCCGGTAAGTTTTTCACATCCCCATTTGGAGTAAAGCAATATACACTATCAGAGAATAAATCCAAATCATTCTTTAACAAGCTTAAAAATTCCCGGTTATCTGCCATATCTTTTTGCCACTCAAGTATTTGGCGCAACCAACTAAGCTTTGCTTCTTCATCTTTGATGTCTGCCTGCCCAGATCCTTTTTCTTTATATTTCCAATGGGCAGCGATACCGTAATCTGCAGTTCGATGCATTTCGTAAGTACGAATTTGTATTTCAAAAGGCTGTCCATTGCTTCCAATAAGAGTCGTATGAAGGGACTGATACATATTGGGTTTTGGCATGGCAATATAATCTTTAAAACGTCCTGGTATCGGCTTATACATCTCATGAATTACCCCGAGTGCTGCGTAACAATCTTTCACTGAGTCAACTAGGATGCGAACGGCAAAGATGTCATATACTTGGTCGAGGGTCTTATCTTGGTTAACCATTTTCTTATATATGCTGAATAGATGCTTCACTCGACCTTGAATCTCTGCCTCTATGCCAGCTTCAACCATATGTTTTGAGACCTCGCCTTTTATTGTATTGATAAACGCTTCTCTCTTCTCTCTACTTAAAGATAATTTTTCAGATAAATCCTTATATACGTCTGGATGTAAGTACTTTAAAGATAAATCATCCAACTCAGTTTTTATCTTAGAGATACCTAGCCGTGAGGCGATCGGTGCAAAGATATCCATCGTTTCCTTTGCTTTTTCTTTCTGCTTCTCTGGCTTCATAAATTTTAAAGTTCGCATATTATGAAGGCGATCGGCTAATTTAATTAAAATAACTCGGATATCCTTTGCCATTGCTAAGAACATCTTTCTTAAATTTTCTGCTTGTATATCTACTTTACTCGCTTCCTTACTACTATCAACATCCCAGCTTATTTGCGTTAATTTCGTTACTCCATCGACTAAAAGGGCCACCTCCGCGCCAAACTCCCTCGTCAAATCATCCAGTGTCATAACCGTATCTTCCACTACATCATGTAACAGGCCTGCAACGATACTCTCCTTATCCAACTCTAATTCAGCCAATATTATTGCAACGCAAATAGGATGGATAATATAAGGCTCCCCTGATTTACGACACTGCCCTTCATGGGCATCCAGAGCAATCTTATATGCTTTTTCCACCATTGAAATATCATCCGATGGATGGTATTTTTTTATACTATCTATCAGCTCTTTATAAAGTTCTGCTGGCGATGTAAAATCTGCTGGGGCTTTTACAACTGGATTGGGATTTTCAAGTTGACCACCTTCCACAATTTCACAAGCCCTTATATCTGTTTCTGCCATATTCCACCTACCTTGCACAAAATATTAGTCGTTAACGTATCTTACCCCGCGTGCCTGTCTCTTACTTATTCCACCTAAATTAACACCTTATTAACGAAAAGATCATCTATCACTACGCCTTGTATCATTTTACATATTGTTTATTATAATGAAATTTGTCAAAAAAAGCAATTATATGTTTCAAAAACTATATTTATCCTTAATTTTACATAATACTTGAGGCTGTCTAATTATATTCTTTCCACAGGGTTTAACAATAAACAAAACCTTCCCCTGTGTATTCGAAAAATACACAGGGGAAGGCCCAAATAATCTTATTTTTTTGGAACGATTTCTAGCCAATATCCATCTGGATCAGAAATGAAATAGATGCCCATACCAGGATTTTCATAACAAATGCATCCCATTTCTTCATGCTTTTTATGAGCAGCTTCGTAATCATCCACAATAAAAGCTAAATGGAATTCATTATCCCCAAGATTGTAAGGGCGATCCCACTCTTTTAAGTAAGTCAGCTCTAGTAAGTGGGATGTTTCTTCATCTCCTAGGTAAACGAGCGTAAAGCTACCATCTGCCGCCTCATGTCTTCTCGTTTCTACTAAGCCTAGAGCCTCTTTATAAAATGTCAAAGAACGTTCTAAATCAAACACGTTAAAGTTATTGTGTGCAAACGCAAACTTCATATAGGAACCCTCCATTTTTATTTACAATAGGAGTACAACTGTCTTTCCATTGTACTCCTATCACTTATATTACTTATTTTCCTTCATAGCAGATTACGCTAGCCACATCATAGCCATCTAATTTTCCGCGACCTTCTAAACCTGCAAGTTCCATTAAGAAACAAATTTTGACAACTTCTCCACCTAATTCTTGTACCATCTTAATAATTGCCTCAATTGTTCCACCTGTCGCAATCAAATCATCGATAATAACTACCTTTTGACCTGGCTGAATGGAGTCCTTATGCATTTCTATTACAGCAGTACCGTATTCAAGCGCATACTCTCTTTCAATTGTTTGCCTTGGAAGCTTACCCTTCTTTCTTACTGGAACAAATGATTTGTGTAATGCATAAGCAACTGGTACTCCAAAGATGAAGCCTCTTGATTCTGGTCCAATTACGACATCAAAATCCACACCTTCTAATTGCTTTAATATTTCATCAATTGCAAGATGAAGCCCATCCGCATCCTGTAATATACTTGTTACATCACGGAAAATGATTCCTTCCTCCGGAAAGTCCGGAATACTTAATACGTAATCTTCTAATTTTTTCATTTTTGTCTCCTTAAGTTACAAAGTACGATATTTCTCTTCCACAAATGCTCTCGTTTCCATCGCATTTTCTGGTTTGGTATCTTCTAACAATACATGAATATGTGGTTTGTGTTCTTTTAAATAACGAAGTAACCAGTCATAATCAAGCATGCCCTGTCCCGATGGAACTGATACAAATTCTCCATCGCGGATTGTGAAATCTTTTGCATGGATAATTGCAATTTCTTTTCCATTTAATTTAATAAACTCTTTAAAGATTTCATCTCTTTGTTTATAATTATCCCCATTTAATAAATTAACTGGGTCAAAAATAACCTGTAAATTAGGCGATTGAATCGCATCTAATACTTTTCTTGTCCTTTTTGCATTATTCATAATATGAGAGTGAACTGGTTCAATTCCTATCACTACCCCCATTTTTTCTGCATAATCAACAACGACTTTTAAATTTCGAATGAATACTTGTAAAGCTTCTTCTGTATGGCTATAAGGTTCAAAACGATATTCTGTATTACAAGCACCTGTCTCGGTACCCACTAATCCACAGCCTAATAGGGAAGCAAAACGAATATGTCTTTTGTATGTATCAAGAATCTCTGCTAACTGCTCTTCATCTGGATTTGCTAAATTTAAATAGCAGCCAAGTACTGCAACATCAACTTTATTTTCTGCAAATACTTCACGCATATACAAAGCCATACCTGGGGTCATTGCCTCATTCGTTGTTGGGAATTCTTTTACTGCCTTACTAAGTGCAAGCTGGCAACAATGGAAACCTTCTTTTTTAATTTCTGCAACAAGCCCTTCAAATGTATCCGCGAAAACATCATGGGCGCGTATTCCTATTCTCATATCAATTCTCCTTTTTTATTGCAAAACTTGTTTTATACTCTGAATCAAAGTATACATTTTTTTACTTAATTCTGCAATAGTTTTGAACGACAATCTGTAGGGTGCGCGTACCCATGTACTCATTTACCGATGGATAATACGTAAATGCTAAATCAATATTATTTTGCCTTCCTTTTTGTACCGCTTCCAACTGATGTTGGCCAAATTCTTCTTGAATAAAATCTAGCAGATCTTGGATTGCCCCAAAATAAATTGCATCCATAACAATACCATCACGGTTCATTACTTGCATTTTTAATACATTTCTATTTTTCCCAAGTACCGATGCTTTTAAAATTTTAAAATGCTGTTCGGCAAAAAGAGGTTTTGGATTTGCCTTACCGAATGGTTCGAGTAACTCCAAACTTTCTATAAACGCTTCATCTGCAAACTGTATTGGCATTGGAACATCAATGGGAATAATCGGAGTAAAGTCCTCCTCTGTTAGCATTGCATTTTCATTTAGTCGTTTTCTTAACGCATCAAAATTTTGTGCAGGTAAAGATAAGCCTGCCGCCATTTTATGGCCCCCAAAACGAGACAATAAATCTTTACATGGCACTAAACTTTCATACATATCAAAGGCTTCAATGGAGCGACCGGATCCTTTTATTCCCTCTTCTGCATCGGTAAAGACAAACGTCGGTTTGTGATACTTTTCTCGTATTCGCCCTGCAATAATTCCAACTAAGCTTTCATGACATCCATCAAGCTTTACAACAATTACCTTGTCGTCTTTCATGTCGGACTGTTCGATGAGTGCCAGGGCCTTTTCGACTCCTTCTGCCGTCATGTCTTTTCTATTGTCATTTAATGCTTTTAGCTCGGTTGCCAGTCTCTCCGCTTCTTCCATCGTCTTTGCCGTTAATAGATCAAGCGCTATTTTAACCGTGTCTAGACGCCCCGCTGCATTAAAACAAGGGCCAATAACAAAACCGATATGGTAGGCATTTAAGTTTTCAGGAACAATATTGTTAACTTTCATAATTGCCTGCAACCCATAATTCTTCGTCTTTCTCAACCGTCGAAGACCTTCTTTTACGATAATTCTATTTTCATCCGTCAAATCCATTACGTCTGCGATCGTAGCAATTGCAGTAAATTCCAACAGACCATAAAGCTCTTCTTTTGGAATCGAAAATCGACGGTATAAAATCTCTGCCAGTTTAAATGCTACACCTGCACCACATAAGCATTTATATGGATAGGTACAGTCTTGTTGTTTCGGATTTACAATGGCATCCGCCATTGGCAATATGTGGACACGATTTCCTAATGCATCCTCCTCATAGGGCACTTCATGGTGGTCTGTTACGACAACTTGTAGACCTAGCTCTTTTGCCCGACTTACCGCATCAAAAGCAGCGATGCCATTATCGCAGGTCACTATTAATGATATACCATCCGCTGCTGCGTTTTCAACAATGCGATTATTTAATCCATACCCCTCTGTAATTCGATTTGGAGTATCGACTCTTGCCATTCCACCGATTCGTGTAAAAGCAGTATACAAAATCATACTGGCAAAAATTCCATCATCATCAAAGTCACTGGCAATGGAAATTTTATTTTTCGAATGAACTGCATTTTCTATGTAATCGGCCGCTTTTTTTATATCTTTTAATAATTCTGCTTCGTATAAGTCTTCTACCGTACCAAATAAGTACTTTCGGATATCATCGTCATTAACGACATCGCGGTTTCGGATAATCCGTGCTAACACTGGACTAATGTGGTATTTTTTTGCAATCTGGTTAAAATCCGCTTTTTTTGCATGTACAATCCAACGTTCCTTCATTCTAACCCAAACCCTTTCTTTTTTGTTAAACACCTTTCGCTTAACATAACGTACTTATCATAATACAGGATTGGCTCTTCTTC
>JBKTKK010000117.1:0-6777 GCA_047242405.1 Lachnospiraceae bacterium
TACAAAAAATTGGGAAAATAATACCTACTTAATGATACAGATAGAAAGGAGACTTTTTTATGTCAAAAAAGTTTGGTAAAATACTCGCGTTTTCTGCTATCATTGGTGCAGGAATTGCAATTGGTGCAGGTTATTTAAAGAAGTATAAGAAATTCCACAGTGAAATGGATGAGGATTTCAGCGAATTTGAGGATGACTTACATCACGAAGAAGAACAAAAAAAAGAAACGCAAAAAAACCAAGAAGATTCGGAAGTGGAACGAAAATATGTATCCATAAAATTAGATTCGGAAAGCCTATCTGCAACAAAAACGAAGAAGAAATTCCTACGGAATCAAAAAACCCTTGATTTGGAAATTGAGACCAAGGTACAGCCAGAACAATCGAACGAAGAAATTCATTCCGAAAATTCCAATCAATAAAAAATAGGTGCGCCAAAATTTGGTGCACCTATTTTTTATGCTTTAATTCTTTTTCTTCTCTTCGCTTTCTAATAAACCATTCGTTTTCACAATTGCACGGGCAATTGCGTCGCGTGAATTTCCCCACGGTTCATTTGCATTTCGGTAATCGAACTTATCTACGAACCAGCTTAAGTCATCGGCCATACGTTTCATATTCTTTAAATATAAATCCAAAGTCGTTTTGATAAATTCATCCAGACTATCACCACTTAATTCTTTTTGTGCCACACGAATTAAAGAGGCAAGATGCTCGGTACAAAAACCTTTGGACGCCTTATACTTTTCCTTAAATGCAGAATCAGTCTTGTATAATTGAACAACGGTAATTATGTAACGACCAAAGGTTTCATTGATTCGGCTACAAATAAAACAAGAATTATTTAATTGATCGATATAGTCTAGCAATGGACTTCCCTCTGTATTTTTACGAAATAAAGAATTCCCTTTAATCGGATGTTTTGCAAGTTTTGCAATATCCTTATTGGTCTTTTCTAAATGGGTCTTTAAAATAAGTGCAGTACCCAATTTGTTTTTTTGTAAGTTTAATTGACGCATATGTTCCTGGCAAAACCCTAGACGGTCCGTTTCTGCACGTACGTCGTCTTCCATGTAACTTGGCCCCATTGTATAGTCGACTGCATTTTCTTCTAGAATTTTGTGCATGGCACAGATCGGACATTCACAGTCTCTATCAAATGCATCATTGACTGGAATCGTATATAACTTTTCCTTCATTTTTACACCTCTCTAATATAGAAATTTATTTAAAATTAAAAATTAATTTTTAAATGCTTTAATTAGGCGATTTGTCCCTTCTTCAATTTCCTCATCAGAAAGGTTCGCGTACCCCAAAATTACCGTAGCCGGACGCTTATTGTTTTCTACAATCTCATAGGAAGATAAACCATAGATTCTTACTTTTTCTCCCTTTGCCTTTTCAATTAACTCTCTTTCCGTTACATTGCCTTTGGCCGTTAAGAGTAAATGAACACCCGCATTTTCTCCAGAAACTTCAAATAATTTATTTAGCGGCTTAAGGGCAGCGAGCAAGCGGTCATGTTTTGCCCTGTATAGTGCCCTCATTTTATTGAGATGCCTCTCATAATATCCATCACGAATGAAATGATAAAGTATCTCCTGGTCAATTCGGCTTACCGTTGAAGCAAAAAAACCGCACTTTTCATAGTAACGTTCTAACAAGGGCCTTGGCAATACCATATAACTAATTCGGATTGCCGGTGCAATTGACTTCGAAAAGGTACCAATGTAAATCACTTTTCCCTCTCGATCCGCCCCTTGCAAGGAAGGAATAGGCTTTCCCTTATATCGAAACTCACTATCATAATCATCTTCAATTATATATCTATTTTCCCCTGCCTTTGACCAAGCTAATAATTCCAAGCCTCTTGTAATGGGCATAATGACACCTGTAGGATATTGGTGGGAAGGCATTACATAGGCAACCGTTGCATTTGTTTTCGCTAATAAATCTACACGCATTCCGTTTCCATCTAATTCAATCGGTACAACAGGATGTTCCAAACTTTTAAAAATACGATACGCTTGCTTGTACGTAGGATTTTCCATGCCGATAATGGAGTCTCTCCCAATGACTTGATTTAGAAGCATGAGTAAGTATTCACTACCTGCACCAACAATAATTTGATCCACACTACACTGTACCCCTCGTGCAGAGTAAAGATAATCGGCAATTGCATTGCGAAGGGGCAACTCCCCTTGGGCGGGGCCACTGACAAATAATTCCTTATGTGCATCATTTAAAGTCTCTTTGCTAATTCTTCTCCAAGTATTATAGGGAAAGCTGCTTAAGTCGATTCCACGAGGAGAAAAATCAATATCATACTCGACTTGTTTCCTATCTTCTTTCGGATAACTAGGCTTAATCACCTCTTTAATCTCCAGCAATTGATCAATTTTAGCGGTATAATAACCGCTTCCTTGTACTGCCTCAATATATCCTTCCGATAATAATTGTTCATAGGCTAAGTTCACCGTACTGCGGCTAACCTGTAAGTGAGCAGCCAAGGCGCGCGTAGATGGTAACTTTGCTCTGTAACATATTCTACCTGCTTGTATTTCTGTTTTGATAAACGTATATATCTGCTCATACAGTGGAACAGATGAATTTAAAACTAAAGAAATAGGAAGTTCATTCATTTGATCTCATTCATTCCATCCTTATTTTATAATCCTATCATACTTGTCATTCATTGGTTCGTCAAGAGAACTTTAAATATAGGGGGTAAGCAATGACGTTGGCTTCGTTCCCATTTTGCCAAGTAATTCAATGCCATTATCCTTTGCCTCTCGAACCGCTGTGTAAACCGCTGACGATTCTCCGCTTATTATCAAAATAACTTCATTGGAATGGCTCGTCCCTTTATTGGGTGTCATACAAGTTACGACATCCACAGGGGCTGCTTTTAACGCACGATCTGCAATCACCATTCCAATGGGGGCTGGAGCGGCACAAATAAAGCCATATGCCTTATCCATTGGAGAACCAAAAGCCTTATGGATTGCTTCTCCAGCCCGAGCAGAATACTGAAATTCCAAATGCCCCGCTTCCGTTATATAAAGTTCGCCAGCATTTTTATTAACATATTCCAGTGCTTTTTCAATACAAGCACGGGCAGCACTCACATCCATGGCACCTATTACGATAAAGTTTCCATGACCGCCGCCCCCCTTTGTATCTCGAGGCAACTGGATTGCCAAAACTTTTGTATTAGTTGCTTTTACCGCATCATCAACTGCTTTGATCTGTCCACCGGCTCCAGTTCTTGACCCAATGATTCCAAAAGCACGAAATTTTGTATCATACCCCATATGTGCTTGTAAAACAGAATCTAAATTTGATACAACGAGACCAATGGTATCTCCTGCTGCTGTTCCTATAAATTCATTCATACTTTTATCCCTCATTCTCCTCCCCTCCTATCTTGCCACTGTTCGAAGTTTTTGTTCTAATCTAAGATATGTTCTCATAAAATATAATAACAGGCCACGTAGCGGAAAATAGAAATCTTTATAAATGGGGGAGCAATCTATGAATATTTCCAATAAGCTACAGTCTTTTATGAAACTATCTCTTTTCCGCTTTTTCTATGTGAACGTAATTAATTTATTACATAGAAAAGAGCATCCAACTGGACATTATATTCTCTACTATCATAACAAATGGCAGTTAGTAGGTATCAATGTTTCATAATACCCTTCCTTATTACGATATTCCATACTATTGTAAAGGAAGTTTTTAAAAAAGGCAATTCTATTTCTACTTGTCCCATAAGAATTTTTATATTATACGATTAAAAAAATTTACAGGAGCGTAAAATGAGTTTTATTCATATAGGAATTATTCAGCTAAAGACAACCGCGGACAAGCAGACGAATTTAGAAACTGCTGCCTTACACGTTGCTAAAGTAAAAGAACAGGGAGCGCAGATGGCCATATTGCCAGAAATGTTTCTATGTCCCTATGCAGGCGACCAATTTTTTCATTATGCAGAAGAAGCACAGGAAGAAAGTTGGTGTTTTTTATCCGAAATTGCCCAAAAAAACAACATAATTTTAATTGCTGGTTCCGTACCAAAATTAGAAAATGGCAACTTCTATAATACATCCTATGTATTCGATGAAAATGGCACCTGCATTGGTAAGCACCGAAAAATGAAAAGACGTATATACCATTAATCTTCTTAAAAAATAAACATATATTATAGTAAGATTCAAAACAAGAGGTATTTAAAAAATCCAAATGGAATCACACATTTCGCAATTGTTGAAATTTATAAATCAATAGCTACATCAGCATACGTTACAACTATTTATCCGATGGAATGATAAGAAAAAAGGCAAATATCCAACTTTTGGACATTGCCTTTTCTTTTATTCTAACTTTTGAAATTCCAACACTAGACCATTATTAATGGTAAACTTGTCACCATCCTCTAAACGTAAATTATTATAGGTATCCATATTATCTCCGTAAAACGGATCCCCTTTCACGGCTAATATTTCATTTAAACTATATTCTTTTGTACCAAGAGAGGCTACGCTCCCTTGAATATTTCCATTTCCAGAAACAGCGGTAATCTTGTATTTACCCGCCTCAATATCTTCACCAACTATATACATTCCCTGTACTAACTGGATCGGTTTTCCTTTTTCTTCTGCTATGTCGGATTGAAGCTGTGCAATTTCTTTTTTGAAATTACTGATATCATCTTTCAACGCTTCTTTTTCTTCTTGCATCGATGCGATATCCCCTTCTAAAGATTCGGCACTTTCTGCAATCTTAGAAAGTTCATTAAGAGCCGCTTCTCGATCCTCTAAGTAAGATTGATAATCGTGGTCTGAAACAACTGCCTGATACGATTCACTTAATGCATCATACTGCCCATTCAGTTCTTCCTTCTCCTTTTGGATCTGTGTCAGAGATGAAACCAATGCATCATATTTTTCTTGAGATACTCCTTTTTCTGCACAGGCAGTCAAAATAAGTATCACTCCTACCATTGTACCTATTAAATATTTTCGCATGCTTTCCCCCTTAGATTTCCCATTTACCATTCCTTTTACAATGCGTAAGCAGGTACTATCCTGCATATATTTTATTATAGCAAAGTACTTGAAATATTTCAATTAACTATTTATCTTTCCTTTTAAATTCCATTCTGAAATCGATTAAATTTTCTTAGCAACCTTATAACTTTATTTGGTTTCGATCCTGCACTAAAAGTTTAAATGCCTTATAATACTTTTTACTCAATGGCACCTGCATCCCATTAACAAAAACAACATTGCTTTTATCGATTGCATCTATCATCCGAACATTCACAATATAACCTTGATGACAATACAAAAAATGATTTTGATCTAATTTTTCATGTAATTCGGACAATGTTTCATAGCAAGCATAGATTTCATTATTAATTCCATGAATTAAACTTTTATTTCTACTCTTTTCAATAAACAAAATCTCATCTGTATTGATGGCTTTTGGTTTGTAGTTTACAACAACATGAAGTAGTTTTGCCTTCTCTTTTAAGTAATCTTGAAGAAATTCCATATAGATGATGGTCCGGGAAAGCCTGGCACGTAAACGTTCATAAGAGACTGGCTTTTGAAAATATCCCAGGGCCTCGAGCTCCCATGCAGCATAGGCATACTCTTGCGTATTGGAAAGGAACAATATTGCAACGCCAGGATCACATTGTAATATGCTTTTTGCTAATTCAATCCCATTCATCTCTGTATTTATTATAAGCAAATGAAAGACCCGATTCCCACTTTCATACTCTTTACGAAGACATTCGTCTGCCCCGTATTCCCTAATTTTTACTTTACAACCTGTTTCAATAGAAAACCGATTTAGCATACATCGTAACTCATCCCGATATGCTTGATCGCCGTCGCAAATACCAATATGAAATACATCCACAAAACTTCCCCCATTCTATCTATGTACTACTTAGGTTTCTTAATATTGTTGCCCATTTATTGTGGTGGTTTACAAACGCTGCAAGGCTCGAATCCTTTTTCCTTTGCTTCTAATAAAGACACGAGTCTGTCACTTTCTTTTAAGTAGCGACATCCTGCACGATGATATTTCTTCCCCATATCTGATATATGTACATACTCTGAATTAGACATTTGTGTTTCCACAAGAGGGCCATCATTTTCCACTTCGTTCTCTAACTCATTCACAGGAGATTGTTCCACAACGTCTCCCGCCTGATTTGTTTGTATATTTGTACTCCAAGTAATCATTTTTCCGTCACTTGTCGCTACTATTGTCCCTTGTTCATCGGTGCGGAATATCTGGATTCCATCGAGTTTATTCATCGTTGATTCCGATGGATGCCCGTATGTATTATCTGCGCCTAGACTGATTACCGCATAAGTTGGATTTACCTTTTTTAAAAACACATCACTGGTAGATGTATCGCTGCCATGATGCGAAACTTTTAACACGTCCGCGGATAAGTCAATGTTTCCATTTCCCATATCTTCTTCTGCATCTACTTCCGCATCCCCACACATGAGGAATGAATGTTCCCCATTTGTCACCTTAATCCCTATGGACCAATTGTTTAATTCGTCCCCATAATCTTTATCTGCTGATACAATTTCAAACTGGGAATCCCCTAACGTATAAACTTCCCCGTTCTTTGGTGTTGTAATTTTTAAACCTTTTTCTGCAACTGTGATCAAGACATCTTCATACGTTTTCGTATTATGCGGTACCTTTGGCATAATCACTTTATTTACAGAAAAAGCATTTATT
>JBKTKK010000118.1:0-6764 GCA_047242405.1 Lachnospiraceae bacterium
CCGCCATCCCCATTTGAACTTGCTTTTGCTGCGGTCTCTTTCACGCTTTCCACGTAAAGATATAAGGCTTCATCTACAACGGAAATTGCCATGGCATTTCTCGTTCCAGCTTTATAAAAACAAGATTTTCCCTTTTTAATCGGTACGATTATTTCCAAAAGTAACTCCCCGTCTTTTATCTCTGTTTGCCTCACACCGGTTACAAACCCTTCCAAAGGTACAATTCGCACACCGCCCGCTCGACTTATAAGTTTGAGGGATGCATCAAGCACCAATAGCGCTGGTACGGAATCAGATGATGGAGAGGCACATAAAATATTCCCCCCTACTGTGCCCCGGTTTCGAATCTGTGGTCCTCCCACAGTGCTAACGGCTTCTTTTAATGCCTTTAATACCTCTTTTGCATCTTTTTCTACTACCGTTTCCAAAAACTCCTCTAGCATAGTAAACGTCACAAGGCTGCCAATATGAATGCCATCTACTTTTCTTTCAATTTTTTTTAACGCATCTAAGGCATCTAGAGATACCAAATATTCCGCTTGTTCTCTTCCCTTTTTTATATCAACCATCACATTGGTGCCACCTGCCAGTGCTTTGGCTCCTACTCTCTCAAGGGCAATAAGCGCCTCTGCCATCGTTTCTGGTCGTTCAATATGCATTGTAATCCCTCCATCCCTGTCAACTCTTTCCTTTATTCCACTTCGCTCACTGCTGTCTCGTCTTTCTTTGAGAAAATATCATCCACCCAGTCAGACTGTTTCTCCAGCGTTGCAAACTTATCTAAATAACTGCCGTCTGCCAGGTCATGGAAAACATCCATATAATAATTTCCATTTTCATAAACAAAGGGCACCTCGTATACCATTCCTGGTAGCCGTGCCGCTTGCGAAAATATGGCGATTCCTCTCCTATTATCCACATCCATTTCTATCGATTCATAATTGATAAACAGTGGTGAAAGGTACGGGTAAGACCGCTCTTTGTTAAATGCCTCCACAAATTCCGACTTAGTCATCTTACTACGAAGTTCCTTTGTCAAATACGGATAAATTTTTTCTGGTGTCTCGAAATCGTAATTTACGGCCTGGGCAAATTCCTTAACACGGGCAATTGCATTCTTCTGCATCGGTGCCTTCTGGCTGTAATACGCCATACCGATAACTAGCACTACGCCAAAGAAAATGCACGCAGTTGCAATTAATTTTTTTTTCTTCATATATTAACGCTCCAGACGAGAATACGGCTTTGTGTATGCGCTTGGGAATTCTGCCTTCTTTGATGCACTGATTAAAGCAAGAATTGTCAATACATATGGTAACATAAGCAAAATTTGATTGGCAATATCGATCCCCATTGCTTGAAGGCGCACTTGAAGGGCACTGGCAAAACCAAAAATCAAAGCTCCCCACATAGACTTCACCGGCATGAATCGAGCAAATACAACAACGGATACAGCAATGAATCCGCGACCACTGACAATGGATTCTGTAAACATATTCATATATCCAATTGTCAAAAATGCACCTGCTGCACCTGCATAGGCCCCTCCAATTATGATCGCTGCATACCGAATGCCTGAAACACTGATTCCCTTGGAATCAGCAGCTCTTGGATGTTCCCCCACTGCTTTAATTTTCAGACCAAATGTCGTTTTTTCAAGAATAAACCATGTCACAATAACCATGACAAAGGCGAGGTAAACGAGAATATTATGTTCAAAGAAAATTGCTCCAATAATTGGGATGTCCGAAACAACAGGAATGGAAATGGTTGCAAAAGGATCAACCTGTGGTGGGAGACTTTGAATGCCAAAAACAACGCGATAAACGTAGACAGCAACTCCCCCTCCTAAAATATTTAAACCGATACCAGCAATAACCTGATTCGCCCTCATTGTTACGCTAAGCCAGGCCATAATAATTGACCAAAGGGCACCAAAGAAAATACCGGCCAACAACCCAAGCCATAAATTCCCGCTTAAATAAGCGCCAATGAAACCGGATACAGCGCCAATGGTCATCGTTCCTTCCACACCTAAATTTAATACACCTGCACGCTGTGTGTAAAGCTGCCCCAACGCCGGAAGTAGAATCGGTGTTGCTAGGCGAATTGTACCAGCTAATAGACTGACAATAAAACCAACGCTAAAAATATCACTTAACATGCTGTTTCTTCCTCCTTGCAAAGAATGCTTTCACACGAGCTGAATGAAAGGATGTACGTGTTATAACTAAGATAATAATTAACCCTTGAATAATATCCACAACGGAATATGGAACTTCGGTCATACGCTGCATCGTTGCTCCACCTACAAGCAGTGCCGAGAAAAAGAACGATGCGACACAAATGCCAATTGGATTTAAACCACCAAGTAAGGCGATTACAACAGCGAGATTCCCATACCCACTCGATATGCCTTCCAGAAGTCGGTACTGCACACCATAAATTTCTGTCCATCCAGCGAGTCCAGCCAGTGCTCCTGAAAGCATCATCGTAATTACAATTGTTCGTTTTACATTCAAGCCAGCATATTGAGAAATCATATTTCCTTGGCCCACCAGGTCTGTTTTATATCCCTGCGTAGATTTCCAGAACAGTAAGACAAGAAAAACTGCAATAATTGCCACAAAAATACCAGTATGTATTCTTAAACTACTTGAAAACAGCGGTAGATGCAGACTCTCTGCAAGTACAGCACTTTGTGGATAATCATAGCCTGCCGTGTCCTGCATCGGACCATAGACAAGGAAAGCAAGCAAATAGGTTGCCACATAGTTTAACATTAGTGTCGTAATTACTTCATTGGCATTGAAACGTGTACGTATCCACCCTGCAAAACCAGCCCATAAAGCACCACCAAGGGCTGCACAAATAAGGGACAGTGGTAGGACAATCCAAGTAGGAAGACCGGAATAAAGCCCGACAGCCGTGGAAAGTACAGCTCCCATTATAAACTGTCCATCCCCACCAATATTCCAAAGCTGGCTTCGAAATGCAATGGAAGTACCAAGGGCAATTAGTGTTAACGGTATCATTTTTACAAACGTTTCAGATAATCTTAATTTTGAACCAAAGGCTCCTTGAAACAAAGTCTTATAAGCTTCCAATGGGCTATTTCCAGAAATAGCGATAAGGATACCGCCAATAAACAGCGCAACTACAATGGTCAAGACTGCGGCCGCAATTTTTCCTACGGCATTTATAATCTTACTTTTCATGAACGGATTCCTCCTGTTTTTTTCCAAGCATTCGTGTACCGATTTCTTCCACCGATGCACCTCGCGGTAATATCCCCATCATTTTTCCTTCGTAAATAACAGCAATGCGATCGGAAAGCTGCAATATTTCTTCCAAATCTGCTGAAAGTAACAATACGCTCGTTCCTTTATTTCGTGCCTCTAGAATTCTTTTGCGCACGTATTCAGAAGCGCCAATATCAAGACCCCTTGTTGGCTGATTCGCTATTAAGACATTTGGATTTCCGTCAAGTTCCCTTGCTAAAATTATTTTTTGTTGGTTACCACCGGATAAACCGTTTGCAAGGTCCTCCCCAGATTGTGCTTTAATTTGATAATCATTCATCATTTTTTTCGTATAACTATCGATATTCTTATTGGATAACAGATAGTGATTGGAAAAAGGTTTTTTGTGGAAAGTTTTTAAAATAAGATTGTTACGTATGTTCCAACCTAAAGCTAACCCAGTTGTATGTCGGTCTTCTGGAATATGTGACACACCTGCATGAATGTAATCTATTGGCTTTTTGCCAGCCATTTGTTGATCCGCTACGTTCACTGTTCCACTCGTTATTTTTCTCATTCCTGTAATTGCTTCACACAATTCCTTTTGACCATTGCCATCTACCCCAGCCAACCCTACAATTTCTCCTTCTCTTACGTCTAATGAGAAATGGTCAAGGGCGAGTAGACCTTTATCATTGAAACAACAGACATCTTTTATGGACAAATTGATTTTTCCAGGCGCTTTTGTAACCTCTGGGAAATTAAACAGCACTTCTCTGCCTACCATCATTTTCGTCAACTCTTGCTTTGTCGTATGTACATCGATGGAACGGGAACCTATGTATTTCCCGTCCCGAAGTACCGTTACCTCATCCACAATGGAAAGAATTTCTTCTAACTTATGCGTAATGAGAATAATGGATTTTCCATCCTGCTTCATTTCCCTTAGCGTATCAAATAAAAGATCTGCTTCACTCGGTGTTAGTACTGCAGTCGGTTCATCTAGGATAAGAATTTGTGCTCCGTAATAAATGGCCGATAATATTTCAACACGCTGCTGTTCTCCCACTGATAGCTGCCATACTTTTGCATAGGGATCCACATTCATTTTGTATTTTTTTGAAAGTTCTGTAATTTCATCTGCCACTTTTTTTGTATCTAGCAAAATACCTCTACTTGATTTTCTTCCAAGCATGAGATTTTCTACAACCGTCAATGGACGTGCCAGCATGAAATGCTGGTGAACCATACCGATCCCTAGTGCCATTGCCTTAACTGGTGATGAAATATCTTCTTTCCTTCCATTGATGTAAATGTCCCCTTCCTCCTGACGGTATAATCCGTAAAGTACATTCATCAGTGTTGTTTTTCCAGCGCCATTTTCCCCTAAAAGTCCATGAATCGAACCTTTTTTCAGAGAAAAGTTTACATTGTCATTGGCTTTTTTATGATTAAATATTTTTGTGATACCCTGCATTTTTACAGCCAAATTATCCATGTCACAAGTTCCTCCCAGTTATCTCAATCTAATTATTTTGCTACTGTTTCTGTTGCTGCACTTTCTGCTGGGTCACCAAAATCTGGAAGTTCAATTTCACCTTTTACAAGCTTTTGATAAGTATCCGCAATCTGATTCTTTTCTTCCTCTGTTAAAACGCCTTTTGCATCTACAATCGGTGCATAAGCAATCCCTTCGTTTTCAGCTGTAATCCAGTAAAATCTCTCATCCTCTGCACGGCCTGCAAAACTTCCGCTACGAATATCATCAAATATCTGTTCAATGACTTTATCCCATTTATAAACAATACCAGTTAGGACGTTATCAGGGGCCAAAGAATTTTGGTCTGTAACGTTTCCTAAGCATATTTTATCTTTTTCTTTTGCAGCCTGAACAACACCAAGACCAATGCCGTCACCAGAATGCCAAATTACGTCTACACCTGCATCATACATACCAACTGCTGCCTCTTTTGCACCAACCGTATCTGTCCAGTCGCCCGTATAAACTTCCTGAATTTCAATGTCAGGGTTAACCGAACGAGCACCGGCTTTAAATGCTTCATGTCCACGATATATTTCAGCGGCATTTGCACCACCGACAACCCCAATCTTATTTGTTTCTGTAGCAAGGGCTGCAACTACACCCATAAGATAACCGCCTGATTCAAGGTGTACATCATAAACTGCAGAATTATCAACTGATTTGTAACCTGTACCTAGTAAGAAATAGCTTTCTGGATTATTAGGAGCTACTTTTATAATTGGCTCCATAAATTGAAACCCGTGTCCGATAATTACATCGTAACCCATGTCTGCAAAGTCCATTAATGCTGGTTCAATATTGGAAACTTCATATACATTTTCCGTTACTTTTAATTCAATTTCATCTGGATGTTCTTCTGCATATGTTGTTATTCCTTCGTACATCGCCTGATTAAAAGATACATCATCTTTTTTACCGGGAAGAATTAAAGCAACTTTTATTTTTCCAGTTTTTTCCTCGCCCTGTCCACTTGTTTGGCCCGAAGCTTTCGTTTCGGCTGTACTACTATTCGTACCACTGTTACTGCCACATGCTGTTAGTACCATCGCCATTGTTAAAATAGTTGCAACGATTTTCGTCACCTTTTTCATCATTCTTTCCTCCTTGCTTTGCCAAGCGAATCGTTTCTCTTTCGGGCTAAAGCTTTTAATGTAGTATATTTATCAAAAGGCAGCGCATTTGGCGATACCCCAGATATTTCATAAATAGCGTTTCCTATTGCAGGTGCAATGGAAACTGTTGCAACCTCTGCTGCACCTTTCACACCGGCTGGACCACTTTCCTCATAAGCCTCCACATGGATACTGTTGATTGCCGGCACATCCATAGCTGTAGGCAAAAGGTAGGTTGATAAATCGCGATTTCTAAGACTCCCGTCCTCTTGAAAAAGACAGTTCTCCATAAGTGCATATCCGATCGACATAACAATTCCCCCCTGCATCTGACCGGCTAAGGATAATGGGTTGATAACCCTTCCTGCCTCGGTTGCTGCAAATATATCTAGCAGTTCGATAGCCCCCGTAACAGGATTTAGTTTAAGTTTTACTGCCTGTGCAATAAATGTATACATAGCATGGGGGAAGCCTGGCGTTGCATAAGACTTATTTGCTTCCGGAAAACTTGCTTCACCCGTTGCACGAATTTCTCCAGACTCCTTAAGTTTTTTATAATTCTTTACCGCATTTAAGATAGCATTTCCTGCTACATAGGTGGAGCGGGAACCTGCTGTTGAACCACAGTCAAAACTTTTATCTGTGTCTGCCATTACCATATTTACGTTTTCAATCTTCGTTTCTAACGCATCTGCTGCCAACGCCTGAAGTGCGGTAGCACTACCTTGACCGATATCCACGAAACCAACATGAATGTCATACTTTCCTGGTGATTGTTCTATAATCTCTACCTTAGCATCATCTGGAATATTTTTTCCAAGGCCACAGCTTAAATGACCGCCAGCAATCCCGTAACCAATATTCGGG
>JBKTKK010000119.1:0-6745 GCA_047242405.1 Lachnospiraceae bacterium
GGATACCGTGCTACCTTCCCCTTAGTGCTCAATATTTCAGGAGAGCCGACCTATTTTATGGCATTGAAAGACGCTGGAGGGCTTGTAAAAAAATATGCAATGGTAAATATACAAAAATATCAAAACGTTGCAACTGGTGATAGCATTTATGATTGTGAAAAGCAATATATCGAAATGTTAAGTAAAAATGGGGTAAGTAATGAAGAAAATACTTTGTTACAAACGGCAAGTGGAAAAATAAGTAAAATTGCACAAGGGGTTATAGAAGGCAATTCTCATTATTATTTGATGTTGGAAGGAAATGAGGACATTTTTGATGTGTCTGTTTCTAATTTTATCGAAATTATCCGATATGAAATTGGTGACACGATTACAATTGAATATACACAGGGTAATAAGTTAAATACGGTTAAGAATATAAAAGAATAATTTGCATGTATTGGAAAGCCAGTTTTGAAAGAAGCTGGCTTTCTTATATAGGAAGTCTTTGCAGGAAGAGAAGAACTACTTGCAATTTTGTTTCAGTATGCTAATGTTTGTTAGATTGTCTTAGTTAAGCGGATATTCGGCGTTCGCAGCCGGATAAGGTCGAATTTTAATACAGATAAACAAGATAAGAGAAAATAATTTTATCAATAAATTATGGAGGTACTGCAGGTGAAAATAAAAAATCTGTTCGAGCGTATAGAGCATATATGTTTACAAGGTGATATGAATGGTGAAATTACTGGATTTTGCCAGGACAATAGGAAAGTACAAGCAGGGGATTTATTCGTTTGTATCGCAGGGGCTCGCTTTGATACTCATAATTGTATTGATGATATTGTAGCGCGTGGGGCAAAACTTATCATTGTAGAAAGGCAAGTAAAAGCTCCAGAAGGGGTATGTGTTGTATTAGTTGCAGATACGAGAAAGGCTGTTCCACTTTTAGCAGCGGCATATTACAATTACCCAGCAGAAAAATTAATTACGGTCGGTATAACTGGTTCAAAAGGAAAAACTACAACAACACATATGTTAGCAGATATATTAAGGGCTGCAGGTTATCAAACTGCTACAATAGGAACAAATGGTGCAATTATTGGGGAAGATATTTATGAGTTAAATAATACAACACCGGATCCGCAGGAGGTACAAATGTATTTATCCATGATGGTTAAAGCAGGTTGTACACATGCAGTAATCGAAGTTTCTTCCCAAGGTATGAAACAACACCGTGTAGATGGTATCCTATTCGATTATGGAGTATTTACAAATATTTCAGAAGGGGACCATATAGGGCCAAACGAACACAAGGATTTCGAAGAATATTTAACATGTAAAGCAATGTTAATTGAACATAGTAAATTAGGTTTTGTGAATAAAGACGATAAACATATAGACGCATTTATGAAAAAAATATCAAAACCAGTGCGCTTTTTTGGATATGACCAGGCGGCGGACTATATTGCCAGTGATGTTGAAAAGACATTTACAAATGGGAATCCAGGTATTTCGTTTCATGTCAATGGCAAATGTCAGGCGGATATCGTTGTTAATTTACCAGGAGATTTCAATGTGATGAATGCGTTGGCTGCAGTTAGTGTTGCCCATGCTATTGGTGTAGAAGAAGAAGCAATGAATAAAGCACTTGGACATTTAAATATAAAAGGTCGTATTGATATGGTATATCGGTCTGATAAGTTTTCGGTCTGTGTAGATTTTGCACACAATGGATATAGTACAAGAAACTTGTTAGAAGCGCTTCGTGAATATAGACCAAAGCGTTTGGTATGTGTATTTGGAGCCGATGGAAATCGGTCGAAAAGTAGACGATATGAGATGGGGGAGGCGAGTGGTCGCTTAGCTGATTTAAGCATCATTACTGCAGGTCACAATCGTTGGGAAAAATTTGAAGACATCTTAACCGATATCCATGTAGGACTAGATAAAACACCTGGATCTTATATTGTTATACCAAAACGTCAAGAGGCCATTCGTTATGCAATTGAACATGCAGAAGAAGGGGATCTTATTACAATCATCGGGCTTGGACATGAAACATACCAAGAAGAAAATGGAGTAAAATATCCACATAGTGATACAGAGTTTGTAAGACAAGTGATTAAAGAACTTGGTTTATGACAAAGAGGTAGCAGCTTAGAGGCTGTTACCTCTTTTTTTTATGAATAATATTATGTGTTGACAAATGATATTATACAACGTATAATATAGTAAATAAAATAATACTATTAGTAAAGGAGTATTCGTATGGTGTTTAATACTGGAGCTGCGCTATTGGATGCCATAGTCTTGGCCGTTGTCTCAAAAGAGCCAGAAGGAACATATGGGTATAAAATTACGCAGGATGTTAGACTTGCTATTGATATATCAGAATCAACGCTCTATCCGGTATTGAGGAGATTGCAGAAGGATGGCTGTTTAGAGACGTATGATAAAGAATATGGTGGACGAAACAGAAGATATTACAAGGTTACGGAAAAAGGAAATATTCAACTACATTTGTACAGCAATGAATGGAGGGAATATTCATCAAGAATAACCAAAATATTAATGGAGGTAAATAGGCAATGAATAAAGATAGCTTTCTAAGCCGATTAAAATATTTATTACAAGAGCTTCCTGAAGAAGAACGAATCGATGCATTACGATATTATGAGGAATATTTTATAGATGCGAGTCCTGAACGGGAAGAAGAAATTGTAAAAGAACTAGGCAGTCCGGAGGAAGTGGCTGCAATAATCAAAGAAAATTTAAAAGGAAATCCACAGCTACATGGGGAATACACAGAAACTGGATATGAAGATTTTAGATTTTCACAATATCATTATCCGAGCAAACGAGAAGAAAATAAGGAAGAAGCTCCCTATAGGCGGCCACAGAGTAAAAAATCAAGCAATTGGGTATTATGGATTATACTTGCTCTTATAACTTGTCCTGTTTGGCTTACAGCTGCAGGTACCGTAGTGCTAGTAATATTTTCTGGAATTATGGTTGTAGCATCTTGTTTTCTTGCCGCAGTTTTTGTTGCCATTGCTTTTTTTATAGCGGGAATTGCCATTTTTATTTTCGGTTTAACGAAAATGTTCTTAGTCCCATCGGTAACACTATTTTTATGTGGTGTTGGTTTAATGTTTTTTGCGGCATCCATTGTTATAGGGTATTTAACCTATAAGCTAATAACAAACGTATTGCCAGTTTGTATAAGAGGTTTCGTTGCGGTTTGTAGATGGCCATTTAAAATATGGGGTAGCAGAGTAGGAGTGAGGTAGAATATGAGAAAATTCGGGAAGTTTTGTTTAATTGGATCTTGTATACTTTTTATCGTTGGTGCAGGTTTGGCCATTTCTGGTCTGGCAATGGGCGCTATGGATTATAGAGAACATTGGTCAATCGAAATTCCTTTCCAGAGTACCTACAAAGCAGTTAATGTAAAGGAAGAATTAATCGAGCGAGAAGAAACCTATGACGGGGTAGAGCGTATCGCCTTTGACATTCCTTATGGTGACGTAACCATTCGCTATGGAGAAACATTTTCTATAGATGCCAAAAATGTTCCAGAAGAATTTAAGAGTTATGTAGTGGATGGAACATGGCATGTGAAAGACGAAAGACAAAAAAATTTCTGGTTCCGTTCCAGTGGAGCAAACGCATATACGGATGCAACTGTGGAGATTACAATTCCAAAAGATTCGGTTTTTGAACAGTTCGAATTGGAAATTGGTCTAGGAAATGGTATGGTCGAAGATATTAATGCGAATGAAGTGGATTTAGAGGTTGGCGTAGGTAGTATTACGGTAAATCAGATTCTAGCATCCGAATTAGCAGTTGACTGTGGTGCAGGTCAGGTTTCGATAAACAATGCCACGATCAAAGCAGCGGATTTAGAAACTGGTGTAGGAACGATTAATTTTACCGGAATAATACAGGAGGATTCCGATATTACTTGTGGCATGGGAATGGTTGATATGCTCCTATATCAGTCGAGTAAAGTCTTCGATTATCAGCTAGAATGTGGTATGGGCAGCTTATCCATTGATGGCATCGATTATTCTGGAATAGGAAATGAAAAGACAATTAATAATGGTGCAGATAAGACGTTAGATGTCGAATGTGGTATGGGTTCAGTAACGTTAAAGTTTGATGAAAATAAATAAAAACATATAATAATTTTCTTTTATATAATATAATAGAAACAAGTAAAATAAATGGGGGTAATTAGTATGAATAATAAAAAATTATATCGTTCGAAAACAGATTGTAAACTTTGTGGTGTTTGTGGCGGCCTTGGAGAATATTTAGGCATTGATTCTAATATTATTCGCCTATGCTGGGTTTTATTTGGATGTATGGCAGCGACGGGAATTGTTGCCTATATCATTGCAGCCATTATATTACCGGAAGGAAGCAATTATCAATAGAAGAATAGGTCAATTCTGTATTTTAAAAAGAACCCGATGAAGGGTTCTTTTTGTTTCTAAAAAATGGAATAAATAACTTTTCTATGGGGATAATTTATGTATGAAATAGGAAAGGGGTTATACCATGGGCAAGAAAAAAGAAAAGAAAATAGATTTAAATAATCTTACACCAGAAGAAAAGTTAAAGTTGGAAATTGCAGAAGAAATAGGAGTCTATGATAAGGTCCTACAAGACGGGTGGAGATGTCTGTCTGCAAAAGAGTCTGGAAGAATAGGCGGACTAATGACCAAAAGAAAAAAAGCAATTAAAGCAGAAGCCTTAAAAGAGGACAATCTAGAATTGAAATAAACATAATTGATAAAATATAAAAGATAAATAAAGATTTATCTTATAACTTGCACAAATAACATTGCCCTATTGCAGTATCTTATGATATAAGTAATAGTAAATAATCATATAAACCATCTTTAAAAGTGATATTACATTACAGAAATTGTACAATATTCAAGTGGCAAGGGGCAATGTGCAGGGAGGTAACTATGTTTAAAGTATTGTTAGTGGATGATGAGGCACTGGCAAGAGAATCAATCAGTAAGAATATAAAATGGCAGGAGCTAGGATTGGAACTTGTAGGTACAAATCGAAATGGAGCGGATGCTTTGACGTCGATTGAAGAAAAGCAGCCAGACATTGTATTAACGGATATATGTATGCCATATATGGATGGTATGGAATTAAGTAAGCGTTTGTTTGAGGATTACCCACAAATTAAGATTATTATTTTTAGCGGATATGATGAATTTGAATATGCAAAAAAGGCCGTTAAATATAAAGTATTTGAATATATGCTGAAACCGGTAACTGCTAGGGAGTTAACAGATGTGTTAAAACGTGTACGAATAGAGTTAGAGAAGCAACGGTTGGAAAAAGCGCAGTTAAAAAAGATGGAATCGGAATATCACAAAACACTGCCTTTAGTAAAGGGAAAAGTGTTAATGAATTTAATGCTTGGGAACAGTGAAGAAATTGAGAGTAGCCGTGGGTTAGAAGAACTGGGATTGACAATACACACGTGTAATATGAAAGTGGCGTATGTTCATATCAGTAACAAAGGCGAGAGGCTAGATGGAAATAATAGTGCACTGATGCATTTTATTATATACAATATAGTGAGCGAGATTGTTGAGAAAGATGAAGAGGGTATTTGTTTTCAAAATTTAGATCAGCAAATTTATATAATTTTTCATACGAACCATCCGCATGGGCTCGATAATCGAATTTTCGATATTTGCACGGAAATACAAGTGCAGATCATGCAAAGACTCCATTTAGACGTAACAGTGGGTTTAGGATGTTTGGTACATACGTTTGAACAATTAATTCAATCTTTTTTGGGGGCTCAAAATGCAATGGATTGCCAATACAGTATTGGTACAAATGCTATTATAGATATAAGTAAGGTAAAGATAAATCAATTTGTAGCAGTTGAAAGTATAATAAATGAATTTATTATAGCAGTAAAAGCAGGTGAAGCGAATAGACTTGCTAGCATTTCAAAAAACTTTTATGAAATGTTAAGAAATGCATGTTTAACAAAAAGTAAAGCAATGACATACATTCAAATGTTGCTTACCTCAGTTTCCAATGAGGTACAGGAGTATAAAGAAATTGGTCTTGAAAAACCAGATGTCATTCTAGACAAGATTCGGAGTATGGAAACGTTAGAAGGGGCTATGCAACGTTTAGAAGAGTTTTTAACTAGCTTGTGTAAAAAGCAAAAAGAGCGGTGTGAAGGTGTAAATACTCGTATTGCCTTATTAGCCCTTGATTATATCGAAAAAAATTATGCCAATCCGGATATAAATTTGAATGCGGTTTGTAGTTATTTGTCAATAAGTCAAAGCTACTTCAGCACTATATTTAAAAACTATACCGGTGAAACCTTTGTGGATTCGTTAACGAAAAAAAGAATGAAAAGGGCTAAGGATTTATTAATCCACACAGATTTACGAAATTATGAAATCGCAGAGAGGGTAGGATACAAAGATCCCCATTATTTTTCTATTTTATTTAAGAAAGTAACTGGATATACGCCAAAGGTATATGCAAGGTTGCATAGAAAAGAGTAGCGGATATGAAAAAAAGAAGATTTCGCATAGTATTACCATTCTCGATTCATAAAACCATTTTGTTTTCGACGATAGGACTCGTCTTATTATCGATTTGGATTTATTTCACTATATCACTGAATGTTACAAGAGACAGCGTGCTCAATAATTCAACTATGTATACACGTCAATTAATAGAGCAATTGA
Organism: Lachnospiraceae bacterium; assembly: GCA_047242405.1. Lineage (GTDB taxonomy): Bacteria > Bacillota > Clostridia > Lachnospirales > Lachnospiraceae > Fimimorpha. The sequence continues at coordinate 6,738 of JBKTKK010000119.1, forward strand.
ACCAATCC
>JBKTKK010000120.1:0-6708 GCA_047242405.1 Lachnospiraceae bacterium
TACGACTCCAGAAGAGATTGCTCGACAAATTATGGAGAAAGCCTATGCAAAAATAGCGCCTGTTATACTAGAATTAGCGGAAAAATACAAATTGGAAAAGGACCAGATTTCTTTGGTTGGAGTCGGTGGCGGTGCGGCATCGCTCATTGTTTATTTCAGTGAAAAGATGGGGTTAAAGTATTCGATACCGGAAAATGCAGAGGTAATCTCATCCATAGGAGTAGCTCTTTCAATGGTGCGGGATGTTGTGGAAAGAATTATTCCTTCTCCTTCCAAAGAAGATATAAGGGCGATAAAAAATGAAGCGTTAAACAAAGCAATTGAATCTGGGGCTACAGCAGAGTCCGTTGAAATCCATGTGGAAATTGATCCGCAAACCTCAAAGGTTACAGCCATTGCCACTGGATCAACAGAAGTGAAAACTGCAGATCTTTTAAAAGAGTGTAAAGAAGAGGAAGCAAAACGGCTAGCGGCTGATGATATGCGCATTCCTTTCGAACAGACAAAGCTTCTTGCGCAGACAAAATATTTCTTTGTATTTGGAGAGGAAGGGGGGGATGAAAGAGAAAGTAGTATCAGAATTGTCGACCGAAAAGGATTTATTAAAGTACAAAGAGGCCGTGCAGCCTGTATAAAAACGACGGTAAAGGACTATCTGGATGCAGTAAAACGGCTATGGGAAGATTTAGCGGTATACCAGACAGAGCTAATTGCCAGACCGGACTTTTATCTCTGTATTGGTGCCAGAGTAATGGATTTTACGGCAACCGAATTTACACAATTAGAACTGTTAATAGACTTAGAAGTATCCACCTTAGATCCAGAGGAAGCGCTTATTGTTGTTGCGGCGAATATTAAGCAGAACTAGTATGAATGATGATGAATTTTTTGATTTAATACAAAGATTATTAAAAGTAGAAGATGATTCTTGGGGAATGTATGCATTCTCCAGAGATATTTTACAAAATAAAGTGGATGAGCAAATGAAGAAAGCTATGATAAAAAAAGCCATATGCTGTGGCTATGAAAAGGCGGAAGAAGTCATTTCTGTTTATGGAAACAACCCGTTTGATATTGCAAGAAGGCTTGGGTTGAATGTTCGAATTTCATACGAAGCTCAAGCGTCTGACAGAGTGTTATTTGCATTATTTACTCCGCCAAAGGATATCCTATTAATGGAGGAACCAATTAAGAAGGCAGGATTCATTCCTGAAATACATAATACGATTACAGAAGAACAAATTATGGCTTTATTATTAGGTCATGAGTTATTCCATTATTTTGAGGAAAATGATAAATGCATTTATACGAGAACTGAAAAAATAAGCCTATTTCACTTTTGGAAATTTAAATATCGATCAACCATTCGAGCTCTATCTGAAATAGCAGCAATGTATTTTACGAAAAGATTAAATAGGTTTTCCTGGTCCCCATTTGCATTGGATTTTATTTTGTATTATAATTATGATAGAGAAGTAGCAATGAGAATATATGAAGAGGTATTCCATTGTACATATAATACAAATGGAGGAAGTTATGAACAGTAGTGGCCAGGAGGATACATTATACAGTATATTAAGAACCGACATACTAGAATTAAAACTTCGCCCAGGTATGGTAATAAGTATTAAAGATATAAGTGATAACTATGGTTTAGGGCGTTCACCAGTCCGGGATGCACTCATCCATTTATCCAAGGAAGGATTAATTACCTTTTTGCCGCAAAGGGGTACTATGATATCAAAAATTAACTATGAAAAGGCAAACAACGAACGCTTTTTAAGAATTTGTGTGGAAGAAAATGTAATGTTAGAATTTATGGCAGCTTGTGATCTTGATATGATTACGGAACTAGAGCTCTCACTGGATAAACAAGAAAAAATAATAAAAGAAGGTAATATTAGAGAGCTTTTAAAGGAAGATATTCATTTCCACTCGTTGTTTTACACTGGGGCAAATAGGGAATATTGCAATCATATTATAAATGAAAACTCTGGGGACTATCGCCGTATGCGTTTACTTTCTTTGATGGAAAGTGGAATTAGTGAGGAAATATTAAGGCAACATGGAGAATTAGTAGATGCACTTTTAGCAAAAGATAGTCTGCGAATGCATGAAGTATTTCACAATCACTTAAATACATTAGTAAAACATGAACGACAGTTAAAGGAAAAGTATAGTGACCTCTTTTGTGGACTGGGGGAGGAAAATAAGAAGAAAAAAACAGGTCTAAATGCGGATTTTTTAGTTGATATAAAACTTCGCTATAGTAATTAATATGATTTAAGTCCATAAAATTAACGAAGAGTCGAAAAAGACAGTAGTATTTACCATGTGGGTAGTATACTACTGTCATTTTTTATTAAAAACATTAGTAACACGAGGTTTTAGGCGAATCACTGTTTTTTTTATCGAAATAATACGGAGGGTCTATGTTGTTGCTCTTACCCTTTAAAATGTATAATTAAAGAAGAGTACTATAAAAATCCAAATCGCTTATGTGATGTTTATTTTGCATATGGTTAAGGATTTCTGTCTAAAGGAGAGGCTCATATGAATCGATTAAAAAAAGCACTTGAAACATTAAGCAATGCTCGTTACGGAAAAACATATCCGATTTCGATCATGAAAATGAAAACGATTGGTTATGGGGAAATTGATACCGTTTTTGAAGATACAGAGGAAGATGGGTGGATTGATTTTCAAAATGGCTCGAGGTGGGGAGGGGTTGATGCCCATACTTGTTTTAAATTTTCGTTTCAAGTAATAGCCGAACTTTCAGGCAAAGAGCTATGGTTGCAGGCTGTAACCAGCGCTACCGATATTTGGAATACAGATAATCCACAATTTATTTTATTTATAAATGATAAACTAATTTGTGGAATGGATATGAATCATCGCGAAGTATGCCTAACGAAAGATGCCTCTATCAATGAGACTTTTTGTATTGGAATTTATGCCTACGTAAACGGTAGCGATTCCTCTGATTTTTTAAAAGTAAGCATTAGAGAGAAGATACCAATTGTAGAAAAGCTGTACTATGATTTTAAGGTTCTTTATGATGTGTTAATGATACAAGAAGGGGATGGTATAGGTAAGGTTAAGTTAGAAGATCTTTTAAATAAAGTCGTAAATATTTTAGATTTTCGTGTTATAGGAAGTGCCTTGTTTATCGAGTCTGTAAAGGTGGCAGATAAGTATCTATTCGATGAATTAAATAAAGATAGATTGCAAAGTCCCGTCACGGTTCATGGTATTGGTCATACCCACATTGATATTGCCTGGAAGTGGCCATTAAGGCAGACGAGGGAAAAAGTAATACGAAGTTTTGCCACGGTATTACAATTAATGGAAGAATATCCAGATTATCGTTTTATGTCAAGTCAACCGCAATTGTATGAATTTGTGAAAGAAGATTGTCCACTGTTGTTCAACAAGATCAAGGAGAAGATAAAGGAAGGGCGTTGGGAGGCAGAAGGCTCCATGTGGTTGGAGGCGGATTGTAACCTAACGAGTGGTGAATCATTAATTAGACAAATACTATATGGAAAAATGTTCTTCAAGGAAGAATTTAATATAGAAAATAATGAGGTTTTGTGGCTTCCAGATGTGTTTGGATATAGTACTGCTTTACCACAAATTATGAAAAAGTCAAAGATAAAGTACTTTATGACTACTAAAATCAACTGGAATGAATATAATAAACTACCCAATGATGTCACGATTTGGAGGGGAAATGATGGAAGTGAAGTTTTAAGCTATTTTATTACGACTACAGCCTACATTAAAGGCGCGGATTATAAATCGGTAGAAAATTTTTCTACAACATATAACGGTCTTTTTAATGCTTGCCAAATTATGGGGACATGGCAGCGGTTTCGTAATAAGAATTTGTCGCAAGATGTTCTGACCTGTTATGGTTACGGGGATGGAGGTGGTGGTCCTACTGCGGAAATGTTAGAGGAGTATGAGCGATTCCATCAAGGGATCCCTGGATTTCCAAATATAAAACAGACAAGCGTTCGAGCGTTTTTTCATTTGCTTGAAAAGAATCTAGAAGGAAAAAAAGTACCAAAGTGGGTAGGAGAATTGTATTTAGAATACCACCGTGGTACTTATACTTCTATGGCGCGCAACAAAAAGTATAACCGAAAATGTGAATTTCAAAATGGGGATGCAGAGTTTTTGGCTGTTTTAGCAATGTTACATTGTGAAACGTATGAATACCCGAAAAAAGCACTTGATCAAATATGGAAGATAACATTACTCAACCAGTTTCATGATATTTTACCCGGTACATCGATCGAAGAAGTATATACTGAGTCAAAATCACAGTACGTGAGTATTTTAAGCGAATCAATGAAAATTATCAAAGATGCAATGAAGGCAACGTCAAATTCATTCTATTCGCCAGGGACTGAGAATGGATTAACTGTATTTAATACACTAAGTTTTAAGAGGGACGTATATTTGGAAATGGAAAAGGAGGCCTTTGCGCAAATATTTACGGACAAGGGTGCTATCATATCGCAAGAAACCTACTTACATAACGTATTGTGTTTCATTCCAGATGTTCCAGCTAGAGGTTATAAAATCCTAACGGATAAAGATATTGTTTCAGAAACAAAGGAAAAGGTTTGGTATACATATGAGGAGAAAAATGGTGGGGTTATCATTGAAACAACCTTTTACCTTATACACTTCGATGAAAATAGAGAGATAAAATCTTTGCTCGTAAAAGAAAATAATCGAGAAATCGTTTTATCAGGAAAACGATGCAACCAACTAATCGCCTTCGAAGATAGACCGTTTGAATATGATTGCTGGAACATTGACGCCTATTATGTGGAGAAAAGCTATAATATCACAGAGGTGTTAGACTGGAAGGTGGTTGAATCAGGACCATTGCGAATCGTACTATACATAAAAAGAAAATTTTTCGAATCCACAATAGAGCAATATATTAGTTTATTTCGTTTCAACAAACGGATTGATTTTAAAACTTTAATTGATTGGAAACAGGAACAAATTCTATTAAAGGTGGCTTTTCCAGTTGATGTATTAAGTGATAAAGTTATTTGTGAAACCCAGTTTGGGAATATTGAAAGACCGACCCATAGAAATACTTCATGGGAACAGGCAAAGTTTGAATTTTGCGCCCATAAGTGGATCGATCTAGCCGAATCAAACTTTGGTGTTTCTCTCTTAAATGATTGCAAATACGGTTATGACGTATATGAATCGACGATGCGTCTTACATTGTTAAAATCTGGTATATTTCCAAATAAAAATGCGGATAAAGAGAGACATGCATTTACCTACTCCTTCTATGCCCATAGTGGTAGTTTTCGAGAGGGGGGTGTAATCAAGGAAGCATACGATCTAAATGTACCAGTATATTATGAGACATTTTTTAAAAAGAAAATAAGGGGACTGAATCAGCATAGTGTAATTGAAGTCGATGTAGACAATGTAATCGTTGAGACGATAAAGCTGTCGGAAGATAGGAGAAGTATTATCGTACGAATATACGAATGTTTTGGGCAAAGAAAAGAGGTACACTTATTTTTTTATGGATGGAAGATTGAGAAAATATATTTATGTAATTTACTAGAGGAAATCGATGAGACAGTAGAATTAGAGTATGAAAACAATCGATTATCTTATCTCATACATCCTTATAAAATAGAAACATTTAAGTTAACATTAAAGGGGAATGAAAAAACAAAAAATACACAGAACTCATAAAATATCACAAAGATATGCGTAGATTTTCGCATTCATTTTGATAAAATATAAGAAGAGTTAGTATTCATACGAACAACCATCAAATAAGGAGTGTATAGTTATGGGAAAAAACAGAATTTTACAAAGGCAAAAAAGAAGTAAAACAAATGTACCCATCTATTTAAAGAGTCATTATCAACTATATTTAATGCTTGTTTTTCCAGTTTTATACTTAATTCTTTTTAAATATAAACCCATGACTGGAATAATCGTAGCCTTTAAAGATTACAACATATTTCAGGGGATTTGGGAAAGTGATTGGATAGGGATCACTCATTTTAGGGAGGCGTTTTCTTCCAGTGAATTTTGGATTGCATTACAAAATACACTTATTTTAAATTTAGGAGATATTATTTTAGGGTTTCCCATTCCAATTGTATTGGCTGTCTTTTTAAACGAAGTAAATCAAAAGTTTATTAAAAAATCCACCCAACTTATTTTATATTTACCACACTTCCTATCCTGGGTAATTATTGCTGGTATCGTACAACAGCTTTTTTCAAGTACAGGATTAGTAAATGGCTTATTAGGGATCTTTCATATTGATCCTGTAAATTTTCTTAGCAGTAATAGCTGGTGGAGAGTTATTTATTGGGGGAGTGGTATTTGGCAAGGGGCTGGATATTCCCTAATTATTTATATGGCAGCTCTTTCCGCCAGTGACCCGAGTCTAAATGAAGCCGCTTATATTGATGGAGCTGGTCGGTTGAAACGTATTTGGTATGTTACGATTCCCCAGATTAAAGCAACGATCTCTATGATGTTGATTATGAGTCTTGGTAAAGTAATCTCAATTAGCTTTGACCGTCCATATCTTATGTCAAACACGTTAGTAAAGGATGCATCCACGGTAATTAGCACTTACGTATATTCCGTCGGTTTACAGTCTGGGCGATATGATTTTGCGGCAGCGGTAGGTGT
>JBKTKK010000121.1:0-6651 GCA_047242405.1 Lachnospiraceae bacterium
ATTTTATAACATTCCACGAAACTTTCATTTTGATTCCCATACGCATAAAGGACCTGTTTTGCTTGATGGTAACATACATTGATATTTTCTAACCCTGTTCCCACCGAACTAATCCCCACCTGAAATACCGTGTTCCTCGTTTCCATTAAAGCCATAATTACTGTTTCTAAACATTCTCTAATGACACGAGTATTGGGGGCATCTTTCGGATTTAAAGCAAAGATGAGGGCCTCTTCCTTTTCATCAATATGTACTTGAATAAACTCGCGTTCTAGTTTTTCTTCCATATATTTTGTAATGTATAATAGATTCATGTGATACGCTTGTTTCTCTGCCTCCATATAAATAAGGGCCACACAAAAAAATTCAACCGTGTCATCAAACATTTCTGCAATTGTCTCTTGCTCTGCCTTTGTTACAATTCCCTTTACAATAAGATTGTCTAGCAAAATCGCCTTATTCTGTTGAATGGTTTGAGCGATTCGATCTTGATAGTGTATATTATTTTCTTCAATTTCTTTAAATATTTTATATAGAACTTCATATTCATCCCCGTTTTTTCCAATTGAATGGGCTTCGTTTGATACGGCTGCAAATAAGTTCCAAACTTTCTTGTATTGCTTCCCACTTACATAGAGTGAAACACAAACCATCCCGATTAAGCCAAGACCGATGTATACAAGAAAAGTCTTGGCTACTGGAGCGATCTGTCGATTAATCATTTTAACAGGCATTCCTACCGTGATATCCCAACCAATATCTTCCAAATAGTAGCTCATGTTATAGTAATTATTCGAAGAAGAAGATTCTAATTTTATAAGGTCATCCTCTCCATCCTTAATCCATACAAAAGCTTCTGGTTGCATATTTTCAGCCAATAACCGGTTTACAATTACCTCTTTAGAAATAACATATACCGTTATTACATCTTCACTTTTTGTGTTTTTAATTACACAGAGAATTGCATCTTCGATTGTTTTGACCTTTCCGCCAATTTCTATGTAAGTGACTTTTTGAACCGGTACGAAATTAATTAATCCCTTTGCCTCAGAAAATAGAATTTCTTTTAATTTCTCCGCTTCAACTATCGTTCCATCTTTCATAATTGATAAATAATTTCCATAAAAATTGGAATATTCAAAGCCACATAATTGTGTCGTTACAAATAATTCGTTATTTTGGAATAATAAGAAACCATATGGTGTCAACTGATTTGCTCCGTCACCCCAGGAAGTAACAATTTCCCGAAATTGATCACAGACATATTTAAGATTCATTACTTTTTCTTTTTCTAAGCTGCCTTTTGCCTGTAGTAGAACGTTATAAGATGTATTTTTTGAAATGATTTGGGCTGTCATATCTAGTCTAGATATATCTTCCTCTATAGAATTTATCCCCTCTTTTAGCCGTGAACGGCTCGTTTGTTCCATGTAATCTTTTACACTATCATAGGCTGCCCACATCATAAAACCGCAAAAAATTAAAAGCACGATAAAACCTATAAAGTAATTGATAAAATATTTCCCATAAACTTTTGGCATCTTAATCATACTTCACCCTCTGTCCTTTCTCCAAGTTTATTTCTATCATATATCCCCCAATATCTGATAGAAATAGCCAATTTTCTCACATAATCTGTAACTGTGCATACCATAATTGTAAGAAGAATAAGCGACTTTCTATATCGAACTATTCTTTCAATAATCTATTCCCATGTTACTACAATTATGGAGTTTTTTCCACCTAACTTAGTAGGAAATTGCAAATGAATTCATTGGCAATTTCCTATTCCCAATTATACAGAAAGGAGTTTTTATATGAAGTTTTTTTGGAAATATATTATTCCGATTTTTGTGTGGATATTTATTATTATTTACATTCTTATTTGGCTTCCTTTCCATTACCTACACGTACTTATCGCTTCAATCATTACTAAGATACAAGCGCGTGCAAATCCAAAACCGCCAAACTATAAATCAAGACTTGATTAAATGTAGTATTTTATTCATTCTTTGTTTCATTTCACGAACGATAAGTAGCTCATTGTATATGATTTCTCGAAGGCGTTTTTCCTCCTGCTTTTGCAATTTTAATAAGGCCTCCAATTCTTCTACAAAACTACTACCAATGGTTCTATTTTTTCGTTTTAGACTGTCAATTAAATCATATAAATGAATATGGTACATGATTTTATCTTTGCCCCAGAGTAATTTGTCATCCAAGTGTTCCGTTACATACTCCGTAAAATAATCATATACTTCTCTCTCAAAGGAAAAAGCTTGGCCATTATTTGCTATATTCGAAAGATTTGTAGAGGCTGCATTATAGTCGCCCTTTTCTAAGCTTTTAATGGCCATTTTTATGTAAAAAAGGTTATTTTGTACATAGGTGTGAGGAAACATCACCTCATCCTGCCAATTTAACTTGACCAACTTATTTTGTTCATATTGAAATAACTGAAGCAATTCTTTTTCTACTGCTTCATTGACCTCCATAGTACCACAGGCAACATATAATTGACGTGCTACTGTTTTTGCGCGTGTTAATGCAGTAAACAATGCGGACAAACCAATATCTGCTGATTTACAAAGCCTTTCATTAATACACTCCTCCATTGCGGTAAACAATAGCTCAAAGCTTAACGGAACAACTGGCTTTCGATCAAGGGCAATTGTTAACAAACCATACAGAACATGATGGTAGCGATATACATTTTCCTGATAAAAGTTTCTTTCATCAAACTTTGAATGATTCAAAGCTTCTATATTCGATCCACCAGTAAAATCATTCATTATGGAAGGAATCCCCGATGTGGCCATAACAAAATCATCGGTCCATGAATGAACAGGAGCTACGATCCCGATGCCATGGGGATAAGCGAGTAAGTCCTGCGGAACGGTTTTTATAAATTCCTTTAAAAATACCACATACTCATATACCGAACGAATCACGTGTTTTTTTCCATTGGCATGGGCAGCTAATTCTAAATTAATATTCGCACGAACCTTTCCCCTCCACTCGGGATGAATATCCATGATTTCCTTATAAGCTCCCGTTGATGAAGCATACTTCGACTCAGTTTTTCCCCATTCACAGGCTGCCATAGCACAAAATACGATCGTCCCCTGGGGTTTATATCCACTTTCTATCATGGATTTTGCAATTCCTAGTAACATACTTACCGCTGCATTATTTTTTTGAAATCCTTGAAAATAAGAGTCATAGTGGGCGGTCAGCAATAGAATAGAATCATGCTTTAATTTATCATCCTCCCCTTCCAGACAACCTACGATATTAAAGGTATTTCCATCTTTTTTAATTTTTGATACTACATCAAGTTGGACTGTTATTTTTTTCTCCTGAGATTCCTCTATTATATCCAAAGCAGTTTTTAATAACCTTCCATCTGCCTTTGCCATCATAAATACGGCGGCCTCAGGATTTCCTAGACAATCCGTAGCCAAAAGTGCCCCCTCATCAATACTTACCGTATCATCTGGTACTACAATTAGTGCAGTTGCACCTTTTTTATATGCCTGATATGCATAATACTGAATTTGTCGCAGCTGCCTACTATTTAACTCTACTAATACAAGTCTCCCTTCCACATCAATATACTGATAATCTTCCAAGTCACCACTTCCCGCATACACAAGGGAATATTCCTGGAAACCTTCTGTTACAAAATCTATTTGACCACTCGTCAGGGAAACTGTATGTATTGTTCCATCTTCACTCTTCCAATGCATGTTTGCTTTACTAAATTCCCATTCATCAACAACTACTTCATCTTTTGTCACGCAAGTTAAGCCAATCTGCTTCATCTCCTGAAAAAGCAACTCCCCCATTTGCTTTTCCGCTTCTGAACCAGCGGTACGATATCCAAGGGTCGGATGTGTTTTTATCGATTCACACTTCTTTGCTAGATTATAAGAATATGTTATGTCTATACATTTTATAAATTCTGCTTGCTCTTCTCTCATTTTCCCTCCAATAATACATTGTCTTTATAGATATTTTTTAATCCAACTATATTACTTTATCAATATAGTTGTTTCCTTCCCATAAGTCAATAGCCTATAAGGTATCGTTATTTTATTTTAGCCCCATACCCATTAAAGCAATCACCCCCAACCTATATCTTTATATGCAACTCGTCCATCAAATATTCCTATTTCCTCTTATATTTATTTTTTTAAGGAACTTTTGTCTTATATTACATTATTTTTACAATTTTAATATTTTATTACATTTGATGAATATTGAAATGATTTTATACAAATAATCGTCAATAAGTGGTAGACTAATAAATATAGACCTTAATTAAGTGAAACAACATAACGAAAGGAAAGAGAACATGAAAAAATTTTGTTTATTACTTGTAGTGTTTTGTATGTTATCCATTACAGCCTGCTCCAATGGTGGGGGGAAAAAACCAAGCATAGCAGTTCCAACCGAAATTGATGACATTGAAGAAATAGAGGCAAATGTGTCCGTAAAAGCCAATAGTAATGAAAGTAACACTTCCCCATTAACAACGGAATCTGCTCGTGATAACAATCGAAAATAAAGATACCCAGCCACGGATAAATATTCGCAACATAATAAGAATAAACGAAGATTATCTCACACTCTCAAAATGACCCGCGTATAATGTAGTAACAATCATTTTAATAATTTCTCCCTTTTTTACCAGTGCCTGCTTATCAGGTAGATAGGAGTGTGAAAATTGATTCAGGATAAAGATAATTGCACACCTTCCTCGCGCTGTCCGTTGACTGTTTTGGGAAGCATTATTCCCTTTGCAAGTGGAACTGCTCCGCTTGTAGGTACAAATACTTGCGGTGCGTCGGCATCCGTAGCTCTTATAAATTTTAGTAATGCGACGCGTTCCATACCATTAGGTTGCGACGATACTATAAATCTAACTTCTAATAATATGCAACAAGCATTTAGCATACCAAAAGACTGTATCTTAGATGCGATTTATACAACGGTTGGAAATTGGGGATCATTTTGTGCACCGACCTGCACACAAGTCACTCCATACGTTATGATATTTCGGGCTATGGCTGGCCAAAATGTATTTTATCCTATTTGGGAAACAAAAACGAAAAGTGCAGAAGGTTTTTCTGGTATGGTTCCTGCAAACTCGATGCTTACTGCTTGCTCCTTTCCAAATGTCATACTAAATGCTGGAGAACGTTTGTTAATCGCTGGACTTTGCGAAACAGAAGGTACATGCAAACAAGCACAAACTTATTATTTTTATTTTACCGGTGGAATTTCCTTAGCCCCAATAACGAAGTGAAAATCAAATCATTATGACCTTTATCGAATGCATGGAGATAAAGGTCTTTTTTTATTGAACAAAACAAGGATTTAATAATATACTAATGATAAGAATACATGCAAGGGGATAACCATGAATCTTTCTGGAATTGTTATGTTTAATCCATCCGGCAGTGGAAATCGAAATGACAGCCTAAATGTTCCGATTGCAAATGTACCGGTTGTACTCCAGGAATTATCAAAATCGGAGGAAGAATCATGCAAGCAAGGTGTTGCAGTCAAAACTGATTTATCTGGGCGCTTTACATTTACTGAAGTTCCTCCCGGATCTTACCGCCTAATAGAAGCGTGGGGCTACATTGGGGCAGAAAACAGTATTGTCAGTTTTAATAAAAAAACTTACATTTCTGCTATTCCTGCCGATCCCGATACTTTTAAAATTAAACCAGATGGAAATATCTTTCATAAAATTTATTCCGTATCACCAAATGAACGAATTATAACGCTCACAGATTTCGATTATAATAATCTCTACTTTCTTGATGCTCCTGTAGCTGATGATAATAAAGATTTCATGGATGAAAAACCATTTGAAAATCAAACTCCATCATTTGATGTAAATGAAGCGCTTATTCCATCGCATTGGAATAAAATGAGTCAAGACCATGCACTTTTTATTTCAAATGAGTCAACTCACGTTTATGAGCATGGGCCTATTCGGTTAATGGAAAACCGTTTGCTATATAGCTCCTCCATTCGACACGAGGAGGGGGCTCCCTATATATATTTGCCAAAAGGCAATTACTACATCCATTACCAAACGACTTCATTTTATTATCAAAATTGTACCTCCCACGAAATACGTATCGATTTATCCGTGAATCATACCATTTATTCTGGAGCAACCTCAAGAACTGTTTCCCCACCAACAACGCCAGTCACAGTTAGCGGAGCTGCACTTATAAGCAATGATACCGAAAAAGAGATCGCCATTGCCCTCGTTAATCATTCCAAAATAGGCGTATGGTTTTCCGATACTTCCGTTTCTATTATAAAATTACGTTAGTTATCCTAAAAAGTAACGTGGCTTGCGTTATCCCAGACATTTTACCATCCGTTTCAGGTTTAAGGCCATGGCTGACAGGAGGCAGTGGGATTCCGCTGCCTCTAATCCTCGTCTTTTATCAACCTGGTCCCAGATGCACTGTCTGCCCAGACTGGTTTTATGTCCAGCCCCAGATCTCCCCGCATATATTCTATGCGTTTCCAATAAGGTCCTGAGTCGTTTGCGTTTCCTGGAGTTCCTGCCACATCTGCAATGATTCCATGCGCAGGATCTACGCTTTAATAGAAAAAGGG
>JBKTKK010000122.1:0-6612 GCA_047242405.1 Lachnospiraceae bacterium
ACTCGAAGGCGAATACCAGCGGTAAAAAGCATTTTTACATCTTCCATATGAGACAACTCGCGTTCATTAAAGAACATACGGTTTTCTCCGTTTACCACGGTTTCCACTTGTAAATCTTCTCTCCGATTTTTTAGGTAATCTAACATAACATCAGTCACATTTAAAATATCATCCATTTTCATCTGGACATCCTTCTCAACTTCATACTTAGTGTACGCTTTTTCATAAAAACCTCTATGGCCATAGACCACCAATTCAAAAGAGGTAATGAGAAAGATTATAATTAAAGAAACAACGGACAATAATCCAAAACAATATTTTAATAATTTCAAGGGGATTCCTTTCTTCTAAATAAACTTTTATTTGAGTATTTCAATAGTTATAACTATTTTAAACTTCTTCCATTGATAATGCAACTAAAATTAAGTAATTAGTATAACGTATTTTTTCCTATTATTGGAATAAAAAAATAAAGTTTTTTAAAACTATTATCCTTCATGCTGCGTCTAATATATAGAAGGTAAGCTAGGAGGTAAATGAAATGAAAACTAGGAGGAAAAGAAAATTAATCAGTTATCGGCAACGTAAAGCATTATTAAAGAAAAAGATAGTAGTAGGTACATTGGTTATGGGAGCTACATTTTTTGTTTGCTTACGGGGCTCCATTTTGACTACATCGGGAAAAACTACGGATACAAGTGAATATACACCTTGTGAGACGCAAATTATCATGTCAGATAATAATGATCCAGGCGAAAACTTAAATGCGAGCTTGGGTAGTAACATTGATAGTAATAAGGATGGCGATACATATAAGAATGAAAGTATAAAAAACGATGTAATCGAAACTACAGAAATAAAAGAGGGTAGTGGAGATAGTATGATACCACCAACTGATTTTTCTGACTCAGCATTTATAGGAGATTCTAGGACGGAAGGTTTGGCAATGTTTACAGATCTTTCGAAGGCATCCCTTTTTTATTCAAAAGGTTTGACCGTAACAAGGGCTCGGACGGACAAGACAATAAAATTAACCAATGGTTCTATGGGGACCGTTCTAGACGGATTGAAAGAAAAAGAGTTTAAAAGAATTTATATAATGTTTGGAATAAATGAACTGGGTTGGCCATCGGCTGATGCATTTATCCGGGATTATACAAGGCTTATTGAAGATATTAAAAGCATACAGCCCAATGCGACAATATTTATTCAATCTATTTTACCGGTAGAAGCATCTAGATCCAACAATGATCCCCTGTATAATAACAATAATATTGTACGATTTAACAACGGAATTAAGGAAATGACAGAAAAGCTTGGAATAGAATATGTAGATGTTTCAAGTGCAATATCAGATGAATCAGGTGCATTACCTGCAGGTGTAAGTCATGATGGGATACATCCGAACAAAAATATATGTCAGAAATGGTTAAATTATTTAATACAAACAACATCAACTACGGGAAGGAAATAGCTAAATAAGCAGAAAGAGGGATACGATGAAAAAATATTTAATAGCAGCAATTACATTAATTTTAATTATTTCAGTAACAGGATGTCAGAAGGAAGATCAAGAAGTGGATGCAAATACCATAACAAAACGGATTATGGAAGAAGTCTCATTTAAAGATTCTTTGAGTCAGATAAGTGAAGATATGGTTTACCGTATTTATAGCATTTCCCCCGATGATGTTGAATACCAAGAAGCATATGTGGGGTCAGGAGCTACAGCAGAGGAGGTTGCAGTAATAAAGGCAAAGGATAAAAATGGTGCAGATAAAATAAAAAAAGCGTTTGAACAAAGAGTTGAAGAACAAAAAAATAGTTTTAGAAACTATGTGCCAGAGGAACTTGAAAAATTAGAACATGCAATAGTAGAACAAAAAGGTACAACGGTTATTCTTTGCGTGACCGATGATTTAAAAAAAGCAGAAGCGATTATAAAGTAGGTGACGGAATGGTTTTTTCAAGTGTAACATTTATGTTTCTATTTTTACCTGTTGTACTATTGGCGTATTTTTTATCTCCGAGAATGCTTCGAAATTACATTTTACTATTTTTTAGTTTGCTATTCTATGCATGGGGTGAGCCGATTTATAGTATTCTTATGATATTGTCGATAATCGTTGCCTATTTTACCGCCTTACTTATTGATAAATATAGGAAAGAAGAGAAACATAAAAAGGCAAAGGGCGTATTGCTTATAGCCGTTGTATGGAATTTAGGATTTTTGATTTTTTTTAAGTATACAAATTTAATTATAGAAACAGTAAATAGTCTAAGTGGTATTGCTTTACAAACTTTGTCTCTTACATTACCCATTGGTATATCATTCTATAGTTTTCAGACGCTATCCTATGTGATTGATGTATATCGAGGGGATGTAAAGCCACAAAAAAATTTGTGTTATCTAGCCACTTATGTTTCATTCTTTCCACAGCTAATCGCAGGACCAATAGTTAGGTATCAGACAATAGAAGAGCAATTAACGAGTCGTAAAGAAACAGTAGATAAATTTACGCAAGGTATCATACGATTTTCGATCGGTTTAGGTAAAAAGGTATTATTAGCAAATCAAATAGGCTTACTATTTACTGAATTGACAAATTTGCCACTAGCAAGTCAAAGTATAATTGGTGTATGGTTATCTGTTTTAGCTTTTGGCTTTCAAATATACTTTGATTTTAGTGGGTATTCCGATATGGCAATTGGCCTTGGAAAAATGTTTGGATTTGACTTTTTAGAGAATTTCCAATATCCATATGTTTCAAAAAGTATTACAGAGTTTTGGCATAGATGGCATATTTCATTAAGCACTTGGTTTCGCGATTATGTGTATATACCCTTAGGGGGAAATCGCAGGGGAAAATGGAAACATTACCGCAACATTTTAATCGTATGGATGCTAACGGGTATTTGGCACGGAGCTAGTTGGAACTTTTTAATGTGGGGATTATATTTTGGTTTACTGTTGCTAATTGAAAAAATATTTTTGCTTAAATACTTGTGTAAGCTACCGAAATTCATGCAACATCTATATGCTCTTATATTTGTGTTTATTGGATGGGCATTATTTGCCTCAGATCAAACAGGAGGATTTATCCTTACATTAAAGAGTATGTTTTTTATGAATCAGCTTCCGTTTATTAATGCAGAGACTATTTTTTACGCAAGAAATTATTTTTTGCGATTCTATTGTATAATGTCAACACTTGCCAGCTAAAATAGGTGAAAAATTGCAAGGGTTGTTTCAGAACAAATTTGAAGTTTTTGTTTCCTGTTGTCTTGCTTCTATTAATTTTGCTGACCGCTTTAGTGGTGATCATTTAATCCATTTTTGTATTTCGTTTTAAATGGAGGTTGTTTTGAAAAATCAATTATAATTGGAATTTTTATTTTTATTTATGGAATGTAATTGCAACGTTATAGTGAAAAAAACTTTAGTGATAAATCCTTTCCAAGCACCAGATTGGTCATTATGGTTGAATGGACAATTTTCTAAAGGTGTCGAAACTTCATGTCAGATCATATTTTTGGAAAAGATACCTTTATGAAATTAAAAACACGTATGGATCAATCCATAGGCAAAATTGAAAGCAATCAAGTATATTTTGCGGATGATGGCTACCTATTAGGAATGTACAAGGAAGATACAAAGCAAATCACTAAAAATGTAAATTTAATAAACAAGTGGTTACAAAATATTAATAAGAAAACTTATTTTATGTTAATTCCCAATGCAATTGATATTATGGAGGATAAACTACCTTTTGGTGCTTGGAACGACTCACAAGAAAAAACAAGGAATTTCATAAAAGATAATTTATACAACGAAATCATAAGGGTAGATCCAAGACCAATATTAATGGAACACAAAAAGGAAAATTTATATTTTAAAACGGATCATCATTGGACCATGCAAGGCGCTTTTTATGGGGTGCAGGCGTTTACAAAAGTGGCAAATCTTAAAATGCCTTCTCCAAATGAGTATCACTTAAAAATATTAACGGATAATTTTTTGGGTTCGCAATATTCAAAAGTACCAACAGGAAACAGTGTTCCAGAGCAAATTGCATATTTTGAAAGAAATAATGGTAAGTATGAAATTTCATATGATGATAATAAGCAAAAGTCTACTACGTTTATAGAGGAGAACCTTTTAGAGCATAAAGATAAATATGCTGCTTTTTTGGGCGGAAATCATGGTAAAATAGAAATAAAAAGTAACGGACTTTACGATAAGCGGATATTATGTATAAAGGATTCTTATGCCAATTGTATGATACCATTTTTGTCGGACATCTATCGTGATGTATTTGTCGTTGATTTACGCTTCTTTAGAGGAGACTTAGATTTATACATTAAGGAAAACGAAATTGATGAGATTTTGTTTTTATATAACGTTGAATTTTTTAATTCGGATGATAATTTTCTGTGGTTAGATCAATAATAAAAGAATTATAAGATAAGGTTAAGGGACAATAAGAACATTGTGCTTTAATCCGGTTTTAAGGCGCATGGAAGGGAGGGTGATTTGTTTGCAAAACCGGGTAGAAGAGATGGTGGAAAAGCAGCTTCTGGAAAATTATCAGAAATATTACCGTTTGGCTTATAGTTATGTAAAAAATGAAGATGAGGCATTGGATGTCGTGCAGGAAAGTGCCTATAAAGCCATGAAAGGTTATAAGGGGATTGTAGACGTAAATACCATTTCTTCTTGGATATACAGAATCGTTATCAATACGTCACTAGATGTTTTACGTAAGAAAAAGCGAGAAGATATTGGTATCATCGAAGATTATGAGGTAGGAAAGGAAGATACTTATACCGATTTTGATATATTGCATTCTTTAAAAAAACTGGAAGAAAAGGATCGTACAGTAATCATGTTACGATTTTTTGAAGATTTAAAACTAAAAGACATCGCAAAAATCACAGGTGAAAATCAGAATACAGTGAAGACGAGACTATATAGGGCTCTGAATAGGCTAAAAGTAGATTTAAGCGAAAATTAAGGAGGCTGCTATGCGAGAAGATAATAAGGATAGATGGAGTAATTTCGCAGAAGAAATGAAGCGAGAATACGAGAACATTCCAATACCCGAAAATCTACATTCGAAAGTGGAAGCATCAATAAGAAAAGCAAAAATTGAAAATAGAAAGGCAAGAAAACTGCGATGGCACAAAGGTATCGGAACAACTGTTGCAGCGGCAGCAGTATTATTGGTGGTACTGGTCAATACAAATCAGAATGTTGCAATGGCGATGGAGCAAATACCGGTATTGGGGGATCTTATGAAAGCAATTACATTTCGCACATATGAGGATAAGAAGGGTTATTTTGAAGCGAAAGTAGATGTACCACAAATTATAATTGATGAAAGTGACGGCGATAGCGTCACAGCAGTTGATAAGGCAAATCAGGAAATAAAAAAATATACAGAAGAAATCATAGAACAATATAACAAAGATTACGAGGCGACGGGAGGCGCGGGAAAAGAGGATGTAACTACAACCTATGAGGTAATTGTCAATAACGATCATTTATTTACGCTAAGGATTGATACAAGTATACTAATGGCAGGCAGTAATCAATTTTCTAAGTTCTATCATATTGATAAAAAGAATGATCGCTTATTAAACTTAAAAGATTTATTCAAAGAAAACAGTGATTATATCAATCGGATCAGTAACAATATTAAGGAGCAGATGCGTGCAAATACAAAAAGAGATTCCAATTTGCAATACTTTATAGACACCGAGTATCCAAACTTAAATTTCAAAACTATAAAACCGGACCAAAATTTTTATATTAACGAAAACGGGCAACTGGTTATACAGTTTGATAAATATGAAGCTGCACCTGGATATATGGGAGTTGTAGAGTTTGAGATCCCTACTGATGTAATATCGGATATACTAGTAAGTAATGAATTTATACACTAATTTTTTTTCTTAACAGAAATTTAATTGTGTAACTTCCAATTAAACGGTAGAATAAGATGGATTCATATAATTAACGTATGAATTAGTGAAACCAATAATATAATGTACCATAGAACTATGGAGGAAGCTATGCAACAGATGATAATAGAAATTATGAATTCGTTTGGGTATTTTGGTATTACGATGCTAATAATTCTAGAAAATGTATTCCCACCGATTCCGTCAGAGGTTATTCTAACATTCGGCGGTTTTATGACTACGTATACTTCATTAAGTCCTGTTGGTGTGATTTTCTTTTCTACGGTAGGGGCTACTGCAGGAGCATTAATTTTATACTATGTAGGTAGACTGCTTCCGCAAGAAAGAATGGAAAAAATTGTAGATGGTAAAGTCGGAAAAGTATTGGGCTTTAAAAAGGATGATGTTGGCAAAGCAGTAAAGTGGTTTGATAAAAAAGGAATAGCCGCAGTCTTTTTATGTCGCTGTGTACCTATAGTTAGGAGTTTAATTTCCATACCAGCTGGTATGTCGGCCATGGATATGACGAAATTTGTGCTATACACCTTTGCAGGTAGTTTGGTTTGGAATACGGTATTAGTTTTTGCAGGAGCTGCTGCAGGTGCTTCATGGGATAAAATCGCAGGTGTAGTTGATACTTATTCTACC
>JBKTKK010000123.1:0-6576 GCA_047242405.1 Lachnospiraceae bacterium
GTCTCTTTTAGTAAGTATATCTAGGAAAAGGGAAAAAATCAATTCATAAAAGGAAACTTCATGATAAAAATTACTATTTTAAACAGATATTAAAAAAATGTAAGAAATATAGAGAGAAAAATTCATATTTCTAATAACGAATACAGGAAAAACCGAACATCTTAAGAGGCTCGGTTATTTTATAAGCTTTTCAAATAGCAGACCGGTACCAAACCAAAGGGGGGCATAATCCAGACGGATTACTCCGTCTATATTATATTTCGATCGACTATAATCCCAAGGGCACATATTTCTATTCTTTAAAAATCGGCCCGTAATATATTCTGTACATAAAATGCAGATTGTATAGATGATTCCTCGCATAATAAAATTTTGATTTTTCATTAAACGGTATACTGGCTTTATAAATGCTGCTGCACCATATATTGGAAACATGAGTATAGAAGTTGTTCCTGTCAGGCGGGAGTCATGTTTCAAAAAGGAATGAATACCGGTGAACATTACTTCGAGGCACCAGCCGGTAATGCCACATTTTATAAAATTACTTTTCATATTGCTATTATGCAAAAGAAGAATAAGATTTATGTATAACTTTTTTTGAAATAAATTCCATTGGATTGTTTAGCACTACAATGTAGTAAAGCGTGTGGACAAAAAATAAGATTCGTACTATACTAAGTGGCAGAAACAAATATTATAATAAGGCAGAAAAGAGATTAAAAAATGGACTGGAAAGAAAAGAAGCTTTATACGAGTAATGTTGGAATTATAGTCCTCGCAGTAATTTGTACACTATTATGGGGAAGTGCATACCCCTGTATTAAATTAGGTTATGATATTTTGGGGATAGCAACCGATGATATTCCTTCTAAATTGGTTTTTGCAGGGGTGCGATTTTTTACAGCAGGTATCATGACACTAGTATATGGTTGTATAGTTAAGAAAAAATTCATTGTGTTACCTCATTCTTATTGGGGGGAGGTTACCCTACTAAGCTTGGTGTTGACTGTACTACATTACGTATTTTTCTATATTGGTTTGGCTCATACAACTGGAGTAAAAGGAGCAATTGTATATGCCATGAGTACTTTTTTTGCTGTTTTATTAGCCCATATTTTTTACAAAAATGATCGATTAAATATACAAAAAGCAATCGGATGTTTTATCGGATTTTTGGGAATTGTTATTGTGAATGTAAGTCAGGGTGGTATGGATGCTTCTTTTTCTTTTATGGGGGAAGGCGCGATGTTAATTGCAGCGGCAGCGTTTGCTGTTGGCAATTTACAGAGTAAGTGGCTTTCAAATAAAGTTGACTCTATTGCGATTACAGGTTACCAGTTAACATTTGGGGGATTTGTGCTTATAGTAGCTGGATATATATTTCACGGAAAATTAGGAGAGATGACTATGGCAGGTGTTTTATTGCTTGGTTATATGGCTTTATTATCTGCAGTGGCATTTACAATTTGGACTGTGTTATTACAGTATAATCGTATGGGGAAAGTTACAGTATATAACTTTTTGGTACCTATTTTTGGGGTTATATTATCGGGTATTCTATTAAAAGAAGATTTTTTGACAGTTACGAATGTAGTTTCGCTAGTCTGTGTCTGTGTTGGTATCTTTCTCGTTAATAGACAGTCAAAAAATAATAAGCAAACAAATAGCTAAAATAGTAAATATATTCCAAAAAAGAGTGGATATTGTTATAATATAAGAGGAGGATATTATGTTAAATTTAGAGAATATTAGAGAGCGAATTGATAAGACAGATAAGGAAATTGTACGATTATTTGAAGAACGTATGCAAATCGTAAAGGAGGTTGCAGAATTTAAAATTAGTACGGACAAACCAGTTCTGGACAAGGAAAGAGAAAAAGAGAAAATAGCAGCTTTAACTAAGATGGCTACTGATTCTTTTAATCAGCATGGGATAGAGGAATTATTTATACAAATAATGGCAATTAGTAGAAAATTACAGTATAAAATCTTAGCCCAACACGGTATAAGTAGCTCTATTCATTTTGATGAAGTTAAAAAAATAGAAAAGCAAAAGGTTAAGGTTGCTTTTCAAGGTGTTGAGGGGGCTTATAGCCAAGCAGCCATGTTCCAATATTTTGGAGATAACATAGAAAGTTTCCATGTGCAGACATTTTCTGATGCGATGAAAGCAGCATCAGAACAGAGAGCAGATTATGCGGTTCTTCCGATCGAAAACTCGAGTGCAGGTATGGTTAGTGATGTATATGATTTGCTGATGGAATACGACGTTACAATTGTAGGAGAATGTTATTTAAAGGTTGAACATGCACTTTTAGGATTACCAAATGCGAAGCTATCGGACATCAGAACCGTTTATTCTCACCCTCAAGGGCTCATGCAGTGCTCAAAATATTTAGAGCAACATAGGGAGTGGCAACAAATAAGCCAGGTAAATACGGCTGTTAGTGCAAAAAGAGTAGTAGAAGAAGGGGATCCGTCAAAAGCAGCGATTGCAAGTGCTTTGGCGGGAACTATATACGGTTTAGAAGTATTGGAGAGGGGAGTGAATGATAATAAGAACAATACAACACGTTTTATAGTCGTAAGTAATAAAAAAATATATAAAGATGATGCAAATAAAGTAAGTGTATGCTTTGAGATAGCCCATGAAAGTGGATCCTTATATAATATATTATCCCATTTTATATATAACAATTTAAATATGACAAAGATTGAATCTCGCCCTATACCAGGACGTAATTGGGAATATCGCTTTTATGTAGATTTCGAGGGAAGCTTAAGCGATTCTGGTGTTAAAAATGCTTTGAATGGAATAGAAGCAGAAGCTAGTTTGCTAAAAATCTTAGGAAATTACTAAAAATACGAGAGAAGAATAGGATAGGTGGAGATTTTGGAGAGTAATAGAAGTACGATGCAACTTGTTTTGTATAAGGATGTGCCATATAAACGTTTATTTTCAGATATGTCATGGATATTAGAGCATTATGAAGATGTTTTTTATAACAAAGAAGACCTTATGGCCTTATATTATGAATGTGTGAACCAACTAATTGAAATTGCAGGTGAATATGGGCTGGAAGGGAACCTTTGGCATACATATCTAGCATTTATAATAGCAAATGATGAAAATGCATTTTCAACTGCCTGTGAGATTGTTGGACAAGTAAGTGGGAGTATTAATTTCTTTGCAAAAAATGATTTTCAAATATTAAAAAAATTATTTGATTTCGACTTAGAAAAAATCGATTCCCACTTCCAAATTTCGATTAGTAAAGAACTGAAAAGCTATGTTAATGTTAATAAGAATAGTAAGGTATTTAATAAGCGCATTCGAGATCGTATTTGTGAATTGGCTGAGAGTCTTGAAAAGGCGAAAAATATCGATGAATTCTATCTTAGCGTAACTACTTTTTATAAAGAATTTGGTGTTGGCAAGTTTGGGCTTCATAAAGCGTTTCGGATTGCGCATAATACAAATGATGAAGTTATAATTAGCCCGATTACCTGTACGGAGCATGCCAAATTAGATGACTTAGTTGGATATGAGTTACAAAAACAAAAATTAATTGATAACACAAAGAATTTTGTGGAAGGAAGACCAGCAAATAACTGTCTTCTGTTTGGAGATAGTGGGACAGGTAAATCCTCTAGTATTAAAGCAATACTAAATGAATACTATGACAGTGGACTTCGAATGATCGAAGTTTATAAGCATCAATTTAAAGACTTATCAGCTGTAATTGCACAGATTAAAGATCGTAATTATAAATTTATTATTTATATGGATGATTTGTCGTTCGAGGAGTTTGAGATTGAGTATAAGTATTTAAAGGCAGTAATCGAGGGAGGACTTGAAAGAAAGCCAGACAATGTTTTAATATATGCAACCTCAAATCGCAGACATTTAATAAAAGAGAGTTTTGATGATACAAAAGATTACAATATAGAACTCCACGCGTCGGATACGGTACAAGAAAAGTTATCCTTAGTTGCTAGATTTGGTGTTACAATTTATTTTGGTGCACCGGATAAAAGACAATTTCAAGGAATTGTTCGCCAACTGGCAAAAAAAGCAGGGATTATAATGGATGAGGAGAAGCTGTTTCAGGAGGCTAATAAGTGGGAATTAAGCCATGGAGGGCTTTCAGGAAGATGTGCGCAACAATTTATAACTTATTTAAAGGGTAAACAAGAATAGTGATTTAACCAACAAGGTACGATAGTGGGCATATGAGGTTAATCCGTTTGATTTAACGTGTGGATCAGATTGACAGTTGGGAGAATGGAGGCTTTATGGCGGTAATAAGATTAGCAGTCATTGATGTGGGATCCTATGAATTAAATATGGAAATATTTGATATCTCATCAAAAAGTGGAATCGTTTTAGTAGATAGAATTAGTCATATGATTGGTATTGGAAAAGACACGTATACAGATGGACGTATTCGTTATGCGTTGCTCGATGAAATGTGTAAAATTTTGGGGAAATTCACTTCTATTATGAAGGAATATCACGTTAACGATTACCAAGCTTTCACAACAAGCGCAGTACGTGAAGCGAAAAATAATACACTCGTATTAGACCAGATAAGAGTTCGGACAGGTTTGCATGTATCCGTTTTAAGTAATTCCGAGCAACGATTTATATGTTATAAAGCAGTGGCATCGAAAAAGAATATGTTTAACAAATTAATCGAGAAGGGGACGGCATTTATAGATATTGGAAGTGGTAGTATACAAATATCGCTTTTTGACAAAAAAACACTCGTTACAACGCAAAATATCAAGTTGGGTTCTCTTCGTATCCGTGAGACGTTAATGCATGTAGCCGACACCGTAAACTTCAAGAGGCTTATTTCTGAGTTGGTCGATAATGATATTCAGACATTTAAAAAACTATTTTTAAAAGATCGCGAAATAAAGAATATAATTGGTGTAGGAGACAGCTTATTTTATTTTATTCAAAAGGTAAAAAAAGAGAGGGAATCGTTCTGTATTACAGTGGCAGAATTTCAAGAACTTTATGATTCAATTATTGGAAAATCGGTTGATACCATTTCAGAGTATTTAGATATGCCCACAGAGTATGCTTCTTTGGTAATTCCAAGTATGATGGTATATAAAAAGATTTTGGATGAGACCGATGCAGAAATAATCTGGATACCTGATGTAAATTTATGCAATGGTATTGTAGCCGATTATGCTGATAAGAAAAAAATCATACCCTTGGAGCATAACTTCAATGAGGATATTTTAGAGGCAGCAAGAAATATTGGGAAACGTTACATGACAAATAAAGGGCATGCGCAAATTTTAGAAAGCAATGTTGTGAAGATCTTCGATTGTATGAAACCGTACCATGGATTAAGTAAGAGGGAACGACTTCTTTTACAAATTGCGGCGATTCTTCATGATTGTGGGAAGTATATTAGCATGGGTGTACCTGGAGAATGCTCCTATCATATTATTATGAACACAGAAATAATTGGTCTCTCGCATCGTGACCGTGAAATGGTTGCAAATATTGTGAAGTATAATACGCTAGACTTTACATCTTATGAAGACTTTGAAGGAAAAGTATCAGAGCAAGATTATTTGATTATAATGAAATTAACGGCAATATTAAGAATCGGAAATGCAATGGATCGAAGCCATAAACAGAAGTTTAAAAATCTCAAGACAGCCTTTAAAAACCAGAAATTAATAATCACAACAGAAACATTGGAAGATATTACATTGGAGAGGGGATTATTTGAACAAAAGGCGGACTTTTTTGAAGAAGTTTATGGAATTAGGCCAGTATTGAAACAGAAAAGAGGTGCGTTATAAATGAGTAGTGATTTTACGAGACCTGAATTATATCGAAATCGTGAACTTAGTTGGATACAATTTAACTATCGTGTACTTAGCGAGGCAAGAGACAAGACATTGCCATTATTTGAGCGTCTGAAATTTTTAAGTATAACGGCTTCTAATTTGGATGAATTTTTTATGGTCCGTGTTGCGTCGCTAAAAGATATGGTTCATGCAGATTATACAAAGGAAGATATTGCGGGGATGAAGCCACAGCAGCAGTTAGATGCGATTGGAAAACAACTGCACGAATTTATGACGCTACAATATACAACCTATAATCGCTCCCTTCTACCTTTATTACAGCAAAAAGGAGTTTATGTTATCAATTCCCATGAAGACCTTACAGATGGAGAAAAAGTATTTGTGGACCGTTATTTTATGGAATCTGTCTATCCAGTGCTTACTCCAATGGCGGTCGATTCTTCTAGACCGTTTCCCCTAATACGAAATAAGACGTTAAATATTGCTGCTTTAACGAGAAAAAAGAACGAAAAAGATGCTTCTCTCGAGTTTGCGACGGTTCAGGTGCCCTCGGTTTTACCTCGAATTGTTCAAGTGCCAAATAAGGATGGTCATAGAATTATTTTATTAGAAGAGATAATCGAACGCAACATACAAAAACTATTTCTTAATTATGATGTGATTTGTGCGCATCCATATCGTATAGAAAGGAATGCCGATTTAACCATTGATGAAGAAGAGGCAGCCGATTTGTTA
>JBKTKK010000124.1:0-6560 GCA_047242405.1 Lachnospiraceae bacterium
ATAGCAAAGATGTATTTCACGACAAACTTTTATGTAATCGTATAAACTTCATGTCCATCCCAGATTTAGATGGCGAGATGGAAGTAATTGCAAAAATACGTTACTCCCATAAAGGGGCCCCTTGTACAATCAAACGAATCGATCATGATACCATCGAATGTCAATTTCACGAACCACAACGTGCAATTACACCGGGACAAGCAGTTGTATTTTATGATGGTGATTATGTAGCTGGTGGCGGCACCATCCTTTAATCATAAAAAACGTGTCAGGCGAATCTTACAGCCTGACACGTTTTTTATTGGCAAGTGACTATCCCTATATTTCGATGCTCCCTTGATTCTCTTCTAAATTTCCAATAATTTGTACTGCCATATTTTTAAACAATTCTGCCTCTTCGTCTGAAAATCCTTTTAAAAGAATTTTTTCCATTCCTGCAAAAAGTTTCAAAACCTGATTTGCTTTTTGGCGTCCAGCATCGGTTAGTGTAATTAAATATGAACGACGACAGGATGGATGTGGTACCCGAACAACAAATTCTTGTGAACAAAGCCGATCAAGAGCTCTCGATACTGTAGCCTCATCCAATAAGCACATATTCGCCAGTTCTTTTTGTGTTATGTGCTCTTTTTTGCTAAGACATAATAAAACTCTCGGTTGACCTTGCGTTAACCCTATTTGATCAAAATACGGTTTTAATAACTTTCTCCTTTCCATCTCAATACAAAAAAGTAATTCCCTAAGGCTTTCTTTTGATTTCATATTGTTATCTCCATTCTTTCAATCCAATTCAAACTGCCCGGTATATAATTGATAGTATCTACCTTTTTGTTCTAAAAGTTCCTCATGGTCACCTCTTTCAATAATGGTACCATTTTCTAATACTAGAATCGCCTTTGCATTTCTTACCGTTGATAAGCGATGTGCAATAACAAAGACCGTACGGTTATCCATCAGTGCATCCATTCCTTTTTCAATTAATTTTTCCGTTCGGGTATCAATAGAACTTGTTGCCTCATCTAATATCAATACAGGTGGATCCGCAATTGCCGCTCGCGCGATTGCAATTAATTGCCTTTGTCCCTGGGATAAATTTGTACCATCATTTGTTAGCATCGTATTGTAGCCATCTGGTAGGCGCCGTATAAAGGAATCTGCATTTGCTAATTTTGCCGCTCCGATCACTTCTTCATGACTTGCATCCAATCTACCATAACGGATATTATCTGCTATTGTACCAGTAAATAAATGTGTATCTTGTAATACCATAGATAATGACTTTCTTAGATCTTCTTTTCTGATCCGGCGAATATCAATCCCATCATAGGTAATGGATCCTGCATCGATTTCATAGAAACGATTCACGAGGTTAATGATTGTCGTTTTACCTGCTCCCGTCGAACCTACAAATGCAATCTTTTGTCCTGGTTTTGCATAAAGACTTATATCATCTAAAATCACTTTCCTCTTATCATAACTAAAGACTACATTGTGGAATCTCACATCGCCTTGTAACAGCGTCAGTTCTGAATTTTCCTGAACTATTTTTTTCCAAGCCCAATGCCCCGTCCATTTATCAGTTTCTACCAATGCGTCATCTTCGATTCTTACCCTACATAAGGTTATCTCGCCGTCATCAACTTCCGGCTGCTCATCCATCATGGTAAAAATCCTTTCTGCACCTGATAATGCAGCTAGAATAAAATTAACTTGTTGGGTAAACTGATTTACAGGCATCGCTATTTGGCGGACATAAATGAGATAGGAAGCTAAGGAACCAATATCCATCAAGCCCGCCAATGTAAATAGACCACCCACACAGGCAGACAATGCATAATTAAAATAAGAGATGCTAACAACGACTGGTACCATTACGCCGGAGTATGCAAAGGCCTTCGTAGATGCCATTCGAAGTTTTTCATTTCGCTTACAAAATTCTTCGAAATCCTGATCCTCATGATTAAAAATCTTTTCAACTTTTTGACCCGCTACCATTTCTTCAATAAAACCATTTATATTACCAAGGTATTTTTGCTGATCTTGATAGTATTTTTTTGACTTTCTACCATTGTATCTAATGGTAAAAAACATTAATCCCAAACAAACTAATACAATTACTGATAATTGCAAATTTAATATAACTAGCATTACGATAGATCCGCTAACAACGATAAAACTTTGGATTAGCATCGTGAAACTATTGTTTAGTGCATCTGTCATCGTATCCACATCATTTGTAAAACGACTCATTAGCTCCCCATGGGTATGGGTATCAAAATAAGAAAGAGACAAAGATTGCACATGAGCAAACAAATCGTTTCTTATTTGAGCAATAACTTCCTGTGCCGTATGCACCATTAGTCGACTATACCCATACGTAGCCAATGCTCCTGCTGCGTACATCATACTCATAAATACAATCATCCTAAGTAAGCCTGCCACATCCCCTGGAACTATATACTTATTAATGACTGGTTTTAATAAATAAGTCCCCATTAGGTTTGCCCCGCTACTTATAACTACTAATATTGCAACGATAAAGATCGATAACTTGTGTTTTCCTAAGTAATGACCAAGACGTATTATTGTCTTTTTCGTATCCTTAGGCTTTTTTATTTCCATAGGTTTTGCCATTATAAAGCCACTCCTTCCTGCTGGGAATGATAAATATCTTGGTAAATAGCATTGGTTTGTAGCAATGTCTCATGATTACCAATCGCATGTATGTGGCCATCTTCCATAATAACAATCTTATCCGCATGTTTAACAGAATTTATTCTTTGTGCAATTATAATTTTCGTCATATTCGGAAGATATTTTTCAAGCCCTTCTCGAATCATTGCATCCGTTGCTGTATCCACTGCACTTGTTGAATCGTCAAAGATAATTATTTTTGGCTGCTTTAATATAGCCCTAGCAATGCACAATCGCTGTTTTTGACCTCCAGAAAGATTGACTCCTCCCTGACTAAGATCTGTTTGATAACCATCTGAAAAACGATCGATAAATTCATCTGCACAGGCAATTTGACAAGCGTGTTTTATTTCTTCTTCCGTTGCATTTTGTTTTCCCCACCGTAGATTATCCATAATTGTTCCACTAAACAGGGTATTTTTTTGTAATACAACTCCTACAGCGTCTCGAAGATGGGCAAGTGGATATTGGTATACTGGTTTCCCATCAATCCGCACTTCCCCAGCTGTCACATCATATAGTCTAGGAATTAATTGTACCAACGAAGTCTTTGCAGAACCAGTACCTCCAATAATACCAATTGTTTCTCCAGGCTTTATGGATAAATTAATATCCGTTAAGACAAATTCTTCTGCCTCATCCTTATATTTAAAATACACATGATCGAATTCAATGGCGCCCTCTTCTACACTGATATCTTCAGCCCGATCATCTTTTATATCTGGTTCCTCATCCATAACTTCTAAAATTCTTTTACCTGACTCCATTGACCTTGTAAGCATCATAAATACATTTGAAATCATCATTAAGGAATTTAATATTTGAAGAACATAACTTAAAAATCCAGTTAATTTACCAACCAGCATCTGACCCTGAAAAATCATATTTCCACCAAACCATAAGATACAAATTATTGTAGCGTACATAGCTACCTGCATAGCCGGCATATTTAAAGATGCCATTTTAAAGGCTTTTTCCGATTCTGTCTGTAGTTCAAAATTAACTTCTGAAAATTTTTCCTTTTCATAGTCGCCTCGTACATAGGACTTAACGACACGAATTGCTATCAAATTTTCTTGTATAATCCTATTAACTAAGTCTAGCACCCTTTGCATGCGTCCATACATTGGTCTTACACGCGTAACAATACAATACAATGCCACTGCTAATAGTGGAGCAGTTACCATAAATATCATTGCTAGTTTCGCGTTCATTGTAAATGATAAAATTAATGCAGTGATCATCATAACAGGTGCACGCACAATGGGACGAATACCACCAGATACCGCATTTTGAATCATAGTAACATCACTTGTTAATCGAGTGACGAGTGATGATGTGCTAAATCGATCTGTATTTGAAAAAGAAAAGCTCTGAATCTTTCGATATTCCGCTTTTCGTATTTCCGCCCCCAAACCTTGCCCACATAAAGCTGCAAACCTCGCATAACCAATTCCGAGTAATAAAGCAAT
This sequence comes from Lachnospiraceae bacterium, assembly GCA_047242405.1. Taxonomy (GTDB): domain Bacteria; phylum Bacillota; class Clostridia; order Lachnospirales; family Lachnospiraceae; genus Fimimorpha. The sequence continues at coordinate 4,167 of JBKTKK010000124.1, forward strand.
CAATGAATAGATGATAATTTGCAAGCCTTTTGAAATAATATAATTTTGATTTCCGGTTGCAACCCCCACATCAATTATATCTGCCATGATTAAAGGAATAATTAGTTCAAACATTGTTTCTAAAACAACGCATAATGCACTCAGTAATGCATACTTTTTATATTTTTCCATAAATGTATAAAACCGCTTAATCATGATCTCCTCCTTTTATAGCACTATTTGCACATGCAATAGTTGTATATGCAACTATCTCTTGAACGTTTTCGATTCTACCACTTCTCTCATTCTATGTCAATGAAAAGCAGGTATATCAAGATGATATACCTGCTTACTTAGTCTTCCTTTATTTGCTTTACTACTTCTTTTGGTTCTACAATTAACTTTACTCCACAAATCTCACGTACCGTTACAATTGTTCCAGCTGGAATAATTAGTTCATCTCTTATTGATCGAGCCGTCCACATTTGACCATGAATCAACGCTGCTCCCTCTGACTGAAGATTATTAATATCAGCAATTGTTTTTGCCGTCTGGCCAATATAGCTGTCTATATTGGTTTGAACTGGTTCCACTTTTAAATATTTTGCAGTAATGGGTCGAATAAATATAATTAGTATTATAGATGATAGGAAGAATATACTAACTTGAATCTCTAAATCTGCACCCAATAATGTTACAATATACGTAATGAAAGCGCCAGCTGCAAACCATATCGTTGTTAAGCCAACTGTGATTACTTCAAATAACAAGAGTAATACAAATAATAATAACCACCAAATCGAAGACATCATTTCCTCCCCACCTACGACCTATATATTTATACTATAATATTTTCCCCCACAATACAATGAAATAACCCTAAAATATTGGAAAAAATAAAATACCCGATTCACCAATGAATCGGGTATACTTTTCTAATTATTTTCTACATATACTTCGTAATAGTCAACTCCCAAACGCAATGCTTCTTCATGAGAATTTACATATATATCTATATTATTCGGTCCTATACTACTTCCAGAATCTTCTGCAATGTAGGTGTGTCCGTTAATTACTACTTTACTACCATAGGGAATTTGCCCGGGATAAACGGCTAATGTCCTCCCCTCAGTAGCGGTTGTTCCTGTAGCGGTAATACCATTTGCATACGGTCCTGTACATAAGGAGCAAGAACAATAATATGTAATCTTAAATGTTCCTAAACTTCTTAAACTTCCCGTAGGCATCTGGGCTTGTGCTGCTGCTTTCTTGGCTTCTTCGGCTTTTCTAGCTTCCTCCGCTTTTCTAGCCTCTTCCGCTAATCTAGCCTCTTCCGCTTTTCTAGCTTCTTCGGCCTTTCTGGCTTCCTCCGCCACTCTTGCCTCTTCCGCTTTTCTGGCTTCCTCTGCCTTCCTCGCTTCTTCTGCAGCGATTGCAGCCTTTTCTTCTTCGACGGTTAGGGCTGTCTTAAAATTATAATCGACATCCACAAACTCTGCTGCTAAATATCCAGTTGTCTCACCATCATAATCAATACCAACCCATTCATCGCCTTTCTCATACGAAACTGCTGTATAAGTCTGACCAGCTTTTGTAACATCTAAGATGCCAGCATCAATTTGAGGCGCTAGACGAATATTCATGCTTTCGGCCTTAATCGTAACTTTATATGTTAAGTTTTCTTCTGCATAATTTGCAGCCTCATCTTTGAATAAAAGGTATTCATCTTTTACCCAACCTTTTGCGTTGCCTGATTCAATATAGACCCAATCTTCTTCCTGATCTAAAACTGTTGCAACACAACCGACGTACATTTTTCCAATAACCTCTGCACTTTCATTTGCTTTATCAAGAATATTTAGAGATTCGTCTATCTTTGTCTCGTCAGTAATTGCTTTATCTGCAAAGTACTTTTGAAGTTCTGTCCGTGTATCTGTGTAGTTTCCTTCGCTTATATTTCTAGTGTTTTTTTCCATCATAGCCTCTTTTAGACTTGATGTATTCATCCCCTGTACATTCTGCGCTTTTGAAACATTTTGCATTGCTTTATATTCTTCTAATTTAGCTTCAAATAACGCAACTGTGTCAGGATTCATTACTTCTAATTCGTATCCCACATTCTCTGAAGAAGTATTCTTACCATCAGGGCTAATACCGGAAAATCCAGTAATGACAACAGCTGAAAAAACAGCAAATGTCAGCAAGCCACCAATGATAGATTTACTTTTCATAATCATTGTGTACCTCCTGTTTTCATTGACTTTTATAAATTCTAAAGGAATTCTTACAAGTCAATTTTATTTATTACGAATTTGTTACGAACTTATAATATCAGATTTAACATTTTTTGTCAACCCTCCCCCACTCTACCCTTATTCTAGGGCATTTTTGAAACCTCTCCCCCCATTTTATTAC
>JBKTKK010000125.1:0-6560 GCA_047242405.1 Lachnospiraceae bacterium
TATAAAGTAACGCATATGAATGAAACAATAAATGAAATTCCTAGATAGGAAGCAGAGATGATAGTTGGAATTGGAACGGAGATTGTAAAAATTGACCGGATAAAAAAAGCAGTTGAGAAAGATGCTTTTAAGAATAGATGTTACACAAGACAAGAAATAGCTTCTGCAAGTATTAGTGTAGAATCGTTAGCGGGAAATTTTGCAGCGAAAGAAGCTGTTTCCAAAGCACTAGGTACAGGTTTTTCATGCTTCGGGTTATTGGATATTGAAATTCTCCATAATGAAAGGGGAAAGCCATATGTATCCCTGCATAGAGGAGCGAAAAAAATAGCAGATGAGTTAGGGGTTTGTAACGTGCACCTATCAATTTCTCATGAAAAAGAATATGCCATTGCTTTTGCTGTGGCCGAATCGTAAGGCTGTTTAAGATGCATATATCACGAAGTTGTATGCCTCTTAAACAGCTTTTTTCCGTTTTTCTATTGCTTTTACATATACGATTCTTTATAATAATAAATGTTAGTCTTTTCATATTTGGAAAAAAGAATGATCAAAAGAAAATGAAAGAGATGATTGTATGAGGTACCTGTTAACTGGCGAAGAAATGAAAGAATTGGATACCTATTCGATTCAAAAGATCGGGATCCCATCATTGGTTTTGATGGAACGTGCAGCCTTATCGGTAACAGAGGAAATCAAAAAAGGAAAAGAAAGATCAGAACTTTAATTATAGCCGGAACTGGGAATAACGGTGCAGATGGGTTAGCAGTGCACGAATGCTTACCCATACCGATATGAAAAAGTTTCGGTTTTGCTTGTTGGTAATATAGAAAAGTCCACAGAAGAGTGAAGATACAGCATAATATATTAAATAACTTGAATAGAAGTTTGCTTATTTCCGCAATGAATCTTTGGATATATCTTGCGATGTGATTGTCGATGCTATTTGGAACAGGATTACAAAGAGAAATAAAGGTGCTTTTATGAGATTATTTTTAATAAATAATAGCAACGCGATTATTTATTCCGTTGATATCCCATCGGGAATAAGTTCAAAGACAGGTGAAGTCATAAATCGGAGTAAAGCAGACATCACCATAACGTTTGGCTACGAAAATTGGGATGTATCTTATACCCAGGAAGTGAATATAGTGGTAAGGTAGTAGTGAAAGATATTGGTTTTCCAATGCAAGCGCTATTACAAGTAAATCCGCAGGCGGTAACTTACGATAAAACAGATTTGTGTAAATTGCCAAAACGATATGCATACTCCAATAAAGGTACTTATGGAAAAGTCCTCGTAATAGCGGGATCGAAGAATATGTCGGGTGCTGCCTTCCTATCGGCAGGTGCTGCTTATCGTATGGGAGCTGGTTTAGTACGTATATTATCGGTAGAGGAAAACCGGCAGATTCTGCAGAGTCTGTTACCAGAAGCGATTATATCAACTTATAAATCTGACTCTATTGACTGGCAATTGATCGAAGAGGCTGTTTCATGGGCAAAGGTAGTAATTATTGGGCCGGGTTTCGGTAATGAACTTTATGCTGAAAAATTACTTAAATTTGTTATGGATTATGCCAAGGTTCCATTGATTATAGATGCTGATGGAATAAATATTTTAGCGACGCATAGAGAGTGGTGGGGAAAGGACTGCAAAAATCGAATTCTAACCCCTCATCTAGGGGAATTGAGTCGACTAACAAAAAAATCCATAGCAGAATTATCAAGGAATCTCGTGTCATTTGCGAAAGCTTTGGCCGGAGACTTACATGCAACGGTAATCTGTAAAGATGCCAGAACGGTAGTTGCAAGTGAGGGAGAGCTTACCTATGTAAATACGAGTGGGAATAGTGGTATGGCTACAGGAGGCAGCGGAGATGTGTTAACCGGCGTGATTGCTGGCCTCTTAGCAGGCGGGCTTGCACCATATGAAGCTGCAGCCCTCGGCGTTTTTCTTCATGGTTTGGCAGGAGATGAGGCAAAAATAAGACAGGAGAGTACAGTATGAAAGCAACCGATATTATGGAATCGCTTTCATGCGTAACGAAAGAAGGGTACAGAAAAGATGAAAGAATATAATCGAGTATATGCAGAGATAAATTTAGACGCAATTTGCCATAACGTAAGGGCAATGAAAAATAATATAAAGAAGGATACAATGCTTTGTGGCGTTATTAAAGCAGATGGTTATGGGCACGGAGCAGTTCCGATTGCAAGAGCGATTGAAACAATGGTTTGGGGATACTCAGTAGCAACTATTGATGAAGCCATAAATTTAAGAGAACATCAACTTGAAAAACCCATCCTGGTACTTGGTTATACTCCAGTATGTCGTATGGAAGATGCAGTCCGTTATAATATTCGATCAACAATATTTCAGTATGAGAAGGCAGTGAATTTATCCAAACAAGCGGTTTTACAAGGTAAGACTGCTAGGTTACATATTAAAATTGATACCGGTATGAGTCGGATAGGTGTGCCTGCTGATTACGAAGCAATTAAGCTAATTAAGGAGATTAAGAATCTTCCAGGGGTGGAAATTGAAGGGATTTTTACCCACATGGCTACAGCTGATTCTGCAGACAAATCAGCAGCAAAAGAGCAAATAAGAAAATTTAAATGGTTAATTGGAGTGTTGGAAAAGGAAGGAAGTAATATTCCGATAAAGCACTGTTCCAATAGTGCAGGAATTATAGATTTGGAAGAGGCTAATATCGATATGGTTCGTGCCGGCATCTCCCTTTATGGGCTTTACCCTTCAGAAGATGTTGATAAGAGCCGTGTTGCGCTACAACCCGCTTTGGAACTAAAAAGTCATGTTATTTATATAAAGACGGTACCAGAAGGGACGGCGGTAGGTTACGGGGGAACTTTTATCACTGATAGACCAACGAAAATTGCTACGATACCGGTAGGATATGGAGATGGGTACCCTCGCCCATTGTCGAATAAGGGATATGTAATCATCCGAGACAAAAAAGTACCGATTATTGGTCGTGTTTGTATGGATCAATTTATGGTTGATGTCACTGGAATCGATAATGTGGAAGAAGATGATGAAGTCATACTGGTTGGCAGAAGTGAACACGAAGTCATTTCTGTAGAAGAGTTAGCTGCATTGGCAGGAACTTTTAATTATGAATTCGTGTGTGACCTTGGAAAACGAATTCCCCGCGTTTATTATCAGGGTGGCCAAATTGTAGGAAAGAAAGATTATTTTCATGACAAATATGAGTAACAGGATGGATGTCGCAATTTGACGAATGATTGATGGAATACACACTTAAATATTGGAAATACTAGAGCTATAAAACTTTAGTAATGGAGTGTGAATTCAGTGATTATCAGACGTGGTGATATCTATTATGCAGATCTGCGACCGGTCGTGGGATCAGAACAGGGTGGAATTCGGCCGGTTTTAATTATACAAAATGATATAGGTAACAAACACAGCCCAACAGTGATTTGTGCCGCAATTACTTCTAAGATGAATAAGGCAAAATTGCCTACCCATGTAGAAATTGATTCAAAGAGCTGTGATATTGTAAAGGATTCTGTAATTCTTTTGGAACAGCTTAGGACCATTGACAAGAAAAGATTGCGTGAAAAAGTTTGTCATTTGGAAAATGAAATACTGTACCAGGTAAACCAGGCATTACGTGTTAGTTTGGAACTGGATACATAGCACAAGCTTGACGAAGAGACCAGTAAATAATATATACAATAGCATAAAACTATGGTGGCTACTATAAGAGTGGCCACCGAGATACAAGAGAGGATAAGGGATAACTATGGACGGGAATTTTGCGTTATGGGGCATTCTATTATTTTCAATATTTGTTATCATTAACGTTATTTTTTATGGTTATGGAGCTGCATTACAAGAAATAAGTGGGAGCACCATAGCAAAAAGAGCAGAAAAGGGTGATAAAAAGTCGATTCGTATTTTGACAATGATAAAAAATCCAAACACGTTTATATATTCGCTACATATTGTAGTAACTTTGTTTACGTTAATCATTGGTGCTTATATTTTTCTTCTTTGTAAGGAAACAATTATTTTTCCCTTTATCGGTTCTGCTGTTTCTACAATTACTTTGCTAGAAGATATGATTATTATTTTTGTAGTTGGTGTTCTCATCTTATTCGTTCAAATAGTAGGCATTGTGTTACCAAAGAAATTAGCAATTCGTAATCCCGAATCTTGGGTCTATCAACTTGTCAATTTGGTATGTATAATTATGGTATTAATTAAACCACTTACGTTCATTGTAAGTAGTGGTGTGTGGTTGCTGTTTCGTGTATTTGGCATTGATCTTAATGCAGACGAAGACAATCTAACAGAAGAAGAAATTATGTCCATGGTTAATGAAGGCCATGAACAGGGTGTGTTATTAGCAGAGGAAGCAGAAATGATTACAAATATTTTCGAGTTTGGGGATAAAGAAGCCCATGATATTATGACACATCGAACGAGTATAGTTGCAATTAACGGTAGGAAAACATTAAAAGAGGCAGTACATTTTATTTTAGAAGAAAATTATTCGAGAATACCAGTTTACCAAGAAGACATCGATGATATTATCGGTATACTTCATTTAAAAGATGCAGTAATTATGTTGGAGAATAAACAAGACAATGGGGATGTTCCGATTGATTCTATTCCAGATTTGTTAAGGAATGTATTTTTTATTCCAGAGACTAGAAAGATAAATATATTATTTAAGGAGATGCAGTTTAAAAAAATTCATATGGTAGTCGTCGTAGATGAATATGGACAAATAGCTGGAATTTTAACGATGGAAGATATATTGGAAGAAATCGTAGGTAATATATTAGATGAATATGATGATGAGGAACAATTTATTATAAAAAAAGAGGATGGCTCGATTATAATGGATGGGCGTACTCCACTTGATGAGGCAGCAGAAGTACTTGATATTAAATTTGATGAAGATGATTATGAAACAGTTAATGGATTCTTGATTTTTCAACTGAATCGAATTCCACAAGAATATGAAATGCCCGAAATTGTTTACCAAGGTTATTTATTTCAAATATTGGAAGTGGAAAATAAAATGATTCATTTAATAAAAGTAACAAAAAGGAAGAAATAAATAGAATCAGGCTACGAGTTGGTAGTCTGATTTTTCTTGGCTAAAAAAGCTTACTTTAGCTTAACAGGAAGATAATTTCTTATATCTTTCCAACAAAAATTAAGGACTGGGTTGTCACATCAAAGAATGAGTGGTAAAATAACTTAGATAATGCTTATGAAAAGAGAAGAAGGAGTGTTAATAAAATGTCAGGTCATTCAAAATTTGCCAATATAAAGCATAAGAAAGAAAGAAATGATGCAGCAAAGGGTAAGATTTTTACTAGAATCGGTCGTGAAATTGCTGTAGCGGTAAAAGAAGGTGGAGCCGACCCTGCAAACAACAGTAAGCTTCGTGATGTAATAGCGAAAGCTAAGGCGAATAATATGCCAAATGATACAATTGATCGAAGTATTAAGAAAGCGGCTGGTGACGCCAATGCTGCCAATTATGAGTCTATTACGTATGAAGGATATGGTCCAAACGGAACAGCTATTATCGTTGAAACATTAACGGATAACAGAAATAGAACAGCATCTAATGTAAGAAATGCTTTTACAAAAGGCGGCGGAAATATTGGAACAACAGGCTGTGTTTCATTTATGTTTGATAAGAAAGGCCAGATTATCATTGATAAAGAAGAATGCAGCATGGATGCCGATGACTTAATGATGATTGCACTGGATGCAGGTGCAGAGGATTTTGCAGAAGAAGAGGATAGCTATGAAGTTCTTACAACTCCAGAAGATTTCAGCGTAGTGCGTGAAGCTTTAGAAAAGGAAGGAATTGTAATGGCGAATGCGGAAGTTTCTATGATACCACAAACGTATGTAGAGTTAACTTCCGATGTGGATATTAAAATGATGAATCGTATCCTTGATTTACTTGATGAAGATGATGATGTACAGGAAGTATATCATAACTGGGATACAGACGAAGAATAAATTTTCAAATAAAAGAAAATAAATGTATAAAGTTTTGGATATTCAAACATGCTATAAAATAAGAGTATAGACAATCGAATCTATTTTTAAAGTATAAAAGAAAATACATTGACATTTTTCGATGTAACTATTAGAATTAAGCTATGGAATTTATTATGAGGAACTATGTTCTACAAAAGAATTCCGCTCTTATTAAGATTTGAAAAAAAGGAGAAATACAAATGGCAAGAGTAATTACTATGGGTGAGATTATGTTAAGATTATCTACACCTGGCTTTGAAAAATTTATTCAAGCAGATCAATTTGATGTGAATTATGGTGGAGGAGAAGCAAACGTTGCTGTTTCTTTAGCAAACTATGGACATGATGCAGCTTTCGTATCAAGAGTACCAAACAATCCAATTGGTGAGTGTGCAATTGCAGCTTTAAGAAAATATAATGTTGATACAAAGTTCGTTGCTAAGGGTGGAGAAAGACTTGGTATTTACTACCTTGAAACAGGTGCATCCATGAGAGC
>JBKTKK010000126.1:0-1139 GCA_047242405.1 Lachnospiraceae bacterium
CCAATATGGTCCGAATGCGGATGGGTACCAATGACATAATCGAATTGTTCTACGCCTAACGAACGTAAATATGATACTACCGTATCGCCCTGATCATTTTCGCCTGCATCCACAAGCATATAACGGTTATCCGATTCAATCAATATGGAATCGCCTTGTCCAACGTCAATAAAATGCACGTTTAACGTTGGGGATTCTGTCTCATTTCTACCTGCTTCTACCGATGTTTGTGGTGCCTTTTTGTTCGCTTCTGTGCCCGAATCCATGATGATACCGCATCCACTCAACATCATAAGGACGGTCAACATCATAAGGACAGCTGCTTGTATTCTTCTCTTGCAAGTACATCCGGTTCCATTAACGAGTAATTGTTTCATTCGTTCCATAAGTTGTCTCCATTCTAGTCATATTCTAGTCATTTTTCTGTCATACGCGTATCTCCCACCATATAAAAGATAACTCTGAGATGTTATTATAAGGGATACTTGGTCTCGATTCAATAGTACAAAATTAAGGATATTTGTATTTTTTCAAATTGTTTTAAATGTACACACAATTTTATAAATTTTTTTCAAAAAACAATTGACAAAATAAATTCTCTATAGTATACTAACTATCGTTGATGCGGCAGGCACAACAAGAAAGAAACTCAATGAATTAATTAGTAATTATGCTGCCTTGGCTCAGTCGGTAGAGCGTCGCCTTGGTAAGGCGGAGGTCGGCGGTTCAAGTCCGCTAGGCAGCTCTCTTCAAAACTAATTAAGATTCATTGAGTTTCTTTCTATTTTAAAAACAGAAAGACAAAAGGAGGTAGGAATATTCCCACCTCCTTTTGTCTTATCGACTACATAAGTCTTTGACGTACAATTTCATATGCCAGAACACCAGTAGCCACGGAAGCATTTAAGGAATCAATATCACCATTCATTGGAATGGATGCAATCATATCACACTTCTCTTTTACAAGACGGCTTACGCCCTCTCCTTCATTTCCAATAACTAATCCAATTGGGCCTTTTAAATTCAAACGATACATGGATTCTCCGCCCATATCTGCACAAACAAACCAAATCCCTTTTTCTTTTAACTCTTCAATGGTTGTAGATAGGTTTGTTACCTTTGCCACAGGAGTATAATTC
>JBKTKK010000126.1:1149-6466 GCA_047242405.1 Lachnospiraceae bacterium
GTATAATTCAATGCACCAGCACTCGTCTTTGCCACAGTAGCCGTTAAGCCCACTGCTCTCCTTTTGGGTATAATAACGCCATGGGCACCAGCAAGGTTTGCAGTACGAATGATTGCCCCTAAATTATGTGGGTCCTCGATTCCATCCAGTATAAATAAAAATGGAGGCTCATTCTTTTCCTTTGCAGCATTTAACATATCCTCAATTTCTGCATATTCATAGGCTGCTGCAAATGCGATAACGCCATGATGATTCCCTGTATCAGACAATTGATTTAATCGTTCTTTTGCTACATAGTTGATAATCGTATCCTGTTTTCGTGCCTCTCTCGTAATGGACTTAATAGGACCATCCTGACATCCATCTAAAACAAATAATTTATCGATTGTCTTTCCTGAACGAAACGCTTCTAATACTGCATTACGTCCTTCAATTGTAAATTCCTCATATCTCATACTAATTTTCTCCTATACGCGCTAGAGCTAACTGTACTAAATGAATAAGGCGAGTAAATTGTTCCGATAAGTACAAATATCCAATCAGGGCTTCAAAACCTGTTGCATATCGGTAATCGGTTACCGATGCGTTTTTCGCTACCGTCGCTGATTTCGCATTTCTGCCTCTCTTAAAAATAGCAAGTTCTCTTTCTGTTAAATCGTCCATAATCAACTTAACCATTGCAGCCTGAGTTGGTGCCTTAGCTAAGTTGCTCGTTCTTTTATTTAATTTATTTACTTGTGTATTCCCTCGACTTAAAATAACGGTTCGTATTATCATCTCATATACAGAGTCTCCAATAAATGCGAGCGCAAGGGGAGAATAAGTTTCCGGGTCTACAGGAGGGAGCTTTAATAAAGCCTTCCATTCTTCAATCTTTATATCGTTTCCTTCATTTTCCATATGCAAAATTCATCCAATCTACGCATTTTCATTTCAGGAGGATTATGCCCGCTTCCAAGTAACCCCTTGTCGTGTATCCTCTAAAATGATTCCTTTGTCTAATAATTCCGCACGAATCTCATCGGCTCTTGCAAAATTCTTTGCCTTTCTTGCTGCCTGACGTTCTTCAATAAGAGCCTCAATATCACTATCTAGCAACTCTTCTTCTTTTTCTGTAATAATACCAAGTATATCGCATAATCTTACTATGGTATTTTTGAAAGTTAGAATAAATTCTTTACTACTTTCTTCACTTCCCTTTGTATTTACAAGCTTAACCATTTCAAAAATTGCTGCTATCGCATCGGCTGTATTAAAATCATCTTCCATAGCCGCTTCATATTTTTCAACAAGCTGATTTAACTCGACTAATCCGCCTCTTTCTAAATCAGACATTTGTTTTTCATCTACCAAGCCCTCAAGATTATGCAAACGTGCAACTGCAGTTATAATTCGATCTAAGCCATTTTTTGACGCGTCCATTAATTGATCACTGAAGTTCAGTGGACTTCTATAATGTGCACTTAACATAAAGAATCGAAGGACTTGCAAATCATATTTTTTTGAAATATCACGAACTGTGAAGAAGTTTCCTAGCGATTTTGACATTTTTTTATTGTCAATATTTAAAAATGCATTATGCATCCAGTATTTCGCAAATTCTTTTCCATTTGCCGCTTCACTCTGGGCAATTTCATTTTCATGATGAGGAAATACTAAGTCTTCTCCACCAGCATGAATATCTATTTGATCACCTAGATATTTTTTCGACATAACGGAACATTCGATATGCCAGCCTGGTCTACCATTACTCCAAGGCGATTCCCAATAAGGTTCTCCCTCCTTTTTCGGTTTCCATAAAACAAAATCCAAAGGATCTTCCTTTTCCTCGGTTCCACTCACCAATAAGGCACGATTACCCGACTGCAAATCATCTAAGTTCTTATGAGATAATTTCCCATATGACTCAAAACATCTTGTACGGAAATATACGGTACCATTCTTTTCATAGGCATAACCGCGTTGAATCAAATCGGAAATCATTTCTAACATCCCACTAATTTCCTCTGTGGCCAGTGGATGCTTGGATGCAGGTTTGACATTTAAAGCCTCCATATCCTTTTTACATTCCGCAATATAACGCTTTGCAACTTCTGCCGCTTCAATTCCCTCTTCATTTGCTCTTTTGATGATTTTATCATCTACATCGGTGAAGTTGGATACGTAGTTTACTTCATAGCCTTTATACTCTAAATACCTTCTAACGGTATCAAATACAATCATCGGTCTTGCATTACCTATATGAATAAGATTATATACGGTTGGTCCGCATACATACATCTTCACCTTGCCCGGTTCTAATGAAATAAAATCTTCTTTTTTCTTTGATAACGTATTATATATCTTCATAGTAACTCCTTCCATTCCTCCGCATACAGAGGTTCCTGCATGCGGAACTTATTTTATCATACTTTTATTCTACTATTTTTTCAATCTTTTTTTCTTCTTCCTGTTCCGAAAGGGCCTCTTCCTTACAATTACAGCGTAGTTGCCTGATAATTTTTCGTAATTCTTCACTTTCCTTTCTTAGTTGGTCAATATCCGCTAAAACAGGATCTGGTAAATGAATTTGATCTAAATCACTTTGCGGAACTTTAATATTGTCCCTTTTCACGACTCTTCCTGGTACCCCTACGACAGTGGAATTTGGCGGCACCGGTTTTAATACGACACTTCCAGCCCCTATCTTTGAATTATCTCCAATTGTAAAGGATCCTAACACTTTTGCACCGGCGCTAATCATTACATTGTTGCCAACAGTAGGATGCCTTTTCCCACTTTCCTTCCCAGTTCCACCAAGGGTGACTCCTTGATAGAGCGTTACATTATCACCAATTACGCAGGTCTCCCCTATAATAACCCCAGAACCATGATCAATAAACAGTCCTTTCCCAATCTTCGCACCGGGATGAATTTCTATACCAGTTTTTCTAGTTGTTCTCTGCGATATCCACCTGGCTAAAAAATAATGTTCTTTTAAATAAAGTTTATGCGCAAGTCGATACCATAGAATAGCTTTAAAACTAGGATATAAAATAACCTCTATCGATGATTTGATTGCTGGATCCCGTTCTTTAATTACTTTAATCTCTTCTTTTACATACTTATATAACCCCATCTTATCACCACTTTCTATCGAACGACATGAGCCATGTACATCCTAAAGGGAGCATAAAAAAAGTCCCTTAATATAGTATAATGCTATATTAAGAGACGAATAAACTCCGCGGTTCCACTCTAATTAAGGTATACACCTTCCCTTTATACACATAACGCGTGTCATACGAATTAGACTATACAATAAATGTTTCACCTAATTAGCTCATGGATGCACTTCCTGCTCGTTAATGTAAGGGTTGCTTTCAGCCGGTGGCATCCCCTCTCTGCTACGTTCCCTTGCAGTACTCTTCCAATCAGCGCTTTTCATAATTATTCTATTATTGTACCTTATATAGTATGCAAAAAGATGACATTTGTCAAGTATTATTACCAGATACTCCCTTTACGCCTTGCAACATCCACCACATTGGCGTCGGTCATCATAAAGTACATCTACATATTGATAATTATTTACCTCATTTAATAAACATATCGCTTGGGATGTGATTCCCTCACCCTTACCTGTAAAACCTAAACCTTCTTCAGTTGTCGCTTTTATATTAATTTGATTCTTATCAATAGAAAGAACCGCGGCAAGATTGTCCCTCATTTCTTCTATATATGGTGCAAGTTTTGGTTTTTGTGCAATTATTGTTGCATCAATATTTCCAATTACGTATAGGTTATCGTCTATTAGTTTCTTTACCTGCTTTAATAATTCGACACTTGAAGCTCCCCTGTATTTTTCATCGGTATCGGGAAAATGTTTACCGATATCGCCAAGGGCTGCAGCACCGAGTAACGCATCCATAATGGCGTGAATTAATACATCGGCATCCGAATGTCCCAACAAGCCGAACTCATATGGAATTGTTACACCTCCTAAAATCAAATCTCTATCTTTTACTAATTTATGAACATCATAGCCCATTCCAATTCGCATAAAAATCTCCTTTCTTTGTGTGTTCCCATCCTATGCTATTATACCTTATTTAAACAATTAACCGCAACTTTTTATTTATAATTGTATGATAAATCTTTTTGCATATAAAAAGATTCTCCGTCTGTGCATAGCCATTGGATTTTCTACAGTAAATCGGCCTCTTTGCATTCATAGAGAATTTACCCTCGGAAATGAGCGTGCTTACCAATTAAGGACGCAGCTAAAACAGCAACAAATTTATATTTTGGCATATTTTGTACCACACAGATACATAGTTTGCCATCGTCAGGCTTGGCTTTCGGAGCAAAAATAAAACCACCACCCTCGTAACGATGAATATGAAAAGAACAAAACCACATTTGCTTTAATGGAATTTTCTTTACACCATCCAACACGAGTGTTCCATCTGACGGTCTCGTACAAAGTATCTGTTTTAAGCCAATCATTAAATATATTTGTTTACCTAATTTTAATCTATTTAATGGTTTCTTTATTGCGGCATGGGATACATTGTGGCATACAGCAGCATCATAACCAATCCCTGCACTAACAGCGAATCTTCTATGAGTAATTTCTTCCTTACCGGCTGATACCACACCATAATCTAATACTCTATAATACTTTGGATGGAGAATCCGTTCAAACGCTTTTTCAGGATTGTTGTGTATTTTCATACTTCTAGCAAAATCATTCCCCGATCCTGTTGGAATATATCCCAAAGTAATGGAACGTTGAAAGGCTAAACCATTTAAAACCTCATTTAAGGTCCCATCCCCACCTAAGACGATGATTGTCCTTGGACTTCTGTCTGAAGTCATGACCGTATCAGTTATCTCCTCTGTGATCTTAATTGCATGCCCCGCATATTCCGTTAAATAAGCCTGATATTCTACCTGTTCCTCAATTAAACGAGCTTCAATCCGATTCCATACCTTTTGTCCATATCCTGCCCGTGACCTCGGATTTATAATAAAATAAAACATAACTTCCTCCTGAAAACAGAGGTTTAAAGTACTGCTATTCTACAGTTTTCTTCTGTTTCGCTTAAAAACTTCCACAAACAGTATAGCATAAAATCAGATAAACACACCGTAAACTTTTCTTAAAAATATCTAAATTTCATCTATGCAAATTTATGAAAAAAAAACTCAAAAAAGGCTTGACTTTTTTTCCATTTCTTTTTATAATAGCAAAGCAGTCATCTAACAGACGCAAATAAAACATGGGATCTTAGCTCAGCTGGGAGAGCATCTGCCTTACAAGCAGAGGGTCATA